>CAIWHI010000757.1 GCA_903912435.1 uncultured Bacteroidota bacterium
AATTTGCGGTTCTTCCGTCATTATAAAAATTTATTAAAACAGCAGCTTATATACATCCTCCACCTTATTCACTGTCTTTATCTTTATTTTGAAATTGTTGGCGTGTAGTCCTTTGGCATTGGCTTTGGGTATGAAGATAACGTCCATGCCCAGCTTATCGGCCTCGGCTATGCGCTGGTCTATGCGGTTTACAGCTCGGATTTCACCACTGAGGCCTATTTCGCCCACCAGGCAGATATTTGAAGGCAGGGCTTTTTCTTCGTAGGATGAAAGGAGGGAACATACCAGGGCTAGCTCTATTGAGGGGTCTTCAATTTTTAGTCCGCCGGCAATATTTACGAATACATCCTTTGCCCCAAAATGGAATCCCCCACGCTTTTCCAATACCGCCAAAATAAGTTGCAAACGTCGGAGGTCAAGCCCGCTTACTGTGCGCTGGGGGTTACCGTAAACAGCCTGGGTAACCAAGGCCTGCACCTCTATCATTAGCGGCCTGGAGGCTTCCATGGTGGCAGCAATAGCAATGCCGCTCAGCGGCTCGTCGTGCTGGGAAAGCAGGATTTCGGATGGGTTGCTTACAGGCCTCATACCTGTTGAAACCATTTCATAAATGCCTAGTTCTGATGTTGAGCCAAAGCGGTTTTTTAGGGTACGGAGAATACGATAGGCATAGTGGCGGTCGCCCTCAAACTGCAATACAGTATCTACCATATGCTCCAAAACCTTGGGACCGGCAATAGCCCCGTCTTTGGTAATATGGCCAATAATGAATACAGGGATATTGGTTGACTTTGCAAAACGCTGCAATTCTGCGGCACATTCCCTAACCTGGGAAACACTACCTGCCGCGGATTCTACAAATGGCGACTCCAGGGTTTGTATGGAGTCAATAATGAGTAATTGAGGCCTTACCTTTTTTACCTCTGAAAATATGGTTGTGGTGTCTAGCGCCGTAAGTAAGTACAGATTATTGTTGTTGATGCCTATACGGTCGGCACGCATTTTTATTTGCTGGTCGCTTTCCTCGCCCGATACATAGAGGGTAGTAATGCCTTTCCAAATTAGTGCCACCTGTAGGAATAAGGTCGACTTGCCTATACCAGGGTCACCAGCTACCAATGTCACCGAACCCGGCACCAAACCTCCACCCAAAACCCGGTTTAATTCAGGGTCGGGCGACATCATCCGTACCTCATCACGGTGCACAACCTCATCAAGCTTATGCGCCTTTCTTTTTTCCTTATTGTCGGTATCATCCCAACTTACAGTTTCGGGCTTGGACTTATCCTCACGTTGTATTACCTCTTCCACAAATGAATTCCACGATGCGCAAGATGGGCATTTGCCCGTCCATTTTGGGGTTTCATATCCACATTGCTGGCAGAAAAAAGCACTTTTAATTTTAGCCATAGCACAATTTCATTTATCCGGCTAAAACCCTGCCGAATGTAATATTCGATTAGCGAAAGTAAACTTGTTTAGTTTGATTTTGAAGGAGGGTTGAATAATTGTGAATATTTATGTGCTAGGGGCTATAAACATTCTTGCTAAAAATGGGGTTGCATAAAAATCAAAGAGCGACCTATGCAGGACGCTCTTTGATTTTATTTGGTATTGTAATTCTTAATTTTTTACTGGCAGGTAACCATAATTCTTACCGTAGTCCATCATCTGGCGGAAGAAATTATCCGGGTATTCTACTTTCACATCGGCGATTTCATTGCCTTTCTTCACAGCAACCAGTTTTGGCTGGATAAATCCTTTGTATGGTTTGATGCCCAATTTAGCAAAACGCTCCAGGATTTCTTTATGCAAAACGGGGTCTACATTTACACCATAAGTTTCCACCAATGCCTTGCCTGCCTCATAGTCACCTTCAGACTTTATGCGCTGGATTTGTTTCAGCAACTCACCAAATAAGGCACGTAGCTTAGTATAGTCATTTACCTGCACATATGTTTTATTGTTCTTTTTCACATAAGACACCACATTATCCTTAAGGCCTTTTTCGAATGCCCAATGAGCTATCAGGGCCCTGTTGCGCATATGTGCTTCCTCTATTTTGGCACCTGGTTTCAGGCGGGTAAGCTGGGTCATCAGGCCATTCATCATGTAATTATCATAACCTGCCTTACCAACTTCCAGACTAGGCATTACACCCATATCTACCAATTTCTGGTCGAGGATATAATAAAGACCAACAAGGTCGGCACGGGCTTCTTCCAGGCAGCTTGCATAGTTTTTAAGGGTCTTGTCGGTAGTTTCTACACCAGGATTTATTTGGCCTGATGCATGGCCTATACACTCATGCATGTCGGTATGGAGGTCGCTACTGAGGGCACCATATTTTTTCATCCTTGCCAATACAACAGGACTTACAGCAAATTCATCAGCCATACCACTTTTAGCACCCAATACATTGTAGGAGTGGATGATATTGGTTAATGATACTGATTTTGAACCATGTTCCTTACGAATCCACTCAGCATTTGGCAGGTTAATACCTATTGGGGTACTAGGGGCAGCATCGCCACTTTCTACTATCACAGTAATTGCTTTACCAGTAATTCCTTTCACAGTTGCCTTTTTATGCTCCTTGCTTATAGGCGAATTATCTTCAAACCACTGTGCCTGGTTGGCAATGGCTTCTATGCGCTTGGTTTCTTCCATATCCTTGAGCGATACCGTACTTTCAAAACTACCT
>CAIWHI010000758.1 GCA_903912435.1 uncultured Bacteroidota bacterium
CAAGTACACATAATTTAGTAGCAGTAGACTCTATTAATACTACGGTTTCGGGCATAAGCAGCTATTATTATCACTTTACTGGCATGGCTTCAGATTCTTTTAGGGTTAAGGCAGCAGGCTACGATTCTACGGCATCCTATACCGGATATGTGCCTACCTACCACACAAGCAGTTATTTCTGGAATACTGCTGATGTTATCAATCATATAAGCGGAACGGCTGATGTGAATAAAGACATAGTGATGGCATGGGGTACAGTACCTACAGGTACCGGGTTTATAGCTGGGGATGTTACTACTGGTGCCAATCGTGGTTCTTCTACAGCATTACCTGCGGTTCATCTTAGAATATACCTGATTAATTCGACTACAGGCAACCTTATCCAGCAAGTTTTTACTGATGCCGCTGGTCATTATACTTTCCCGTCTATCCCGGTTGGTCAGACTTATATCGTCCATCCTGAAGCTATAAATTATACTACTACCCCATATACAGGCATTATGTTGACTACGGCAAATCCATCTATGTCGGCTGCAAATTTCATTCAGCATACCGTTTCCAAAACAATTACACCAGGTACAGAATCAGTACCCGGCCTCAATAATGTAGTTGCTTCCATTACTGCCTATCCTAACCCTACATATGGTAAACTCAACCTTAGCTGGCAGGAATTAGCAACAGAAAAGGCAACCATTACTATTACAGATATTACAGGTAAGGAGGTAATTCAGTCATCAATAACCCTGACTAAAGGTTCTGGTAATCAACAATTCGATTTATCAGGATTGTCGAACGGCCTATATCTAATGAATATTAAGTCTGAAATCATAAATTATAACAGCAAGCTACAGGTGCAACATTAAACCTGTTTATATTTTTTTAAAAGGCAGGGGCAGTGATGCTCCTGCCTTTTTTAGTATTGTGAAAATGGGAGCGCAACTCATCTTTGTTATCAATCATTGGATGACATGCACCCCACCCCAGTTAAATAAGGTTAATCTTCTATACCAGCTGCATTTCTGTCCCTACCTTTGGGGAAATAGCTAGCCATAAGTATGAGCAGGATTACCAGAGCTTTATCCCTATTAATTTGCTTTTTATGTCCACTGGTAGTATCAGCCCAGTTATTGACTATTAGTGGAACTGTAAGCGATGAAAAGATTTCCCTCAACGGGGCTACAATTTCACTATTGAAAGCATCAGATTCATCATGGGTGAAAACTGAAATCTCTGATGAAAAGGGGAACTTTGCATTCAATCAGGTTTTTGTAGGCAGTTACCTGCTTTCTGCTATATTAGTAGGTTATGAATCCCTTTTGATGCCAATAACGGTGAATGAAAATAATTCTACCCCATTTAGTATTCAACTCCATAAATCCAATAATTCCCTTGGTGAGGTAGCCATAACCGCCAAAAAACCTTTTATCGAAATGTCGCTTGGGAAGCTGGTAGTAAATATTGAGGGTACTTCCACCACTGCTATATCTACCGTGCTCGACTTATTGCGCAGGCTACCGGGGGTGTCAGTTGACCAGAATGGCAATATAACCATGATGGGTAAGGCTGGGGTGATGGTGCTTATTGACGACCGACAAACCTATCTTAGTGGTGATGACCTGGCCAATTATCTACGCACCATCACGGCAGAAGAAGTAAGTCAAATAGAACTCATAACCCAACCCGGTGCCAAATATGATGCAGCCGGAAATACCGGGATTATCAATGTAAAAATTAAGAAAAATAGAAAACAGGGACTCAATGGCAATTTAACCCTAAGTTATGGGCAGGGTGTGCGCTACATAAGACATGAAAGCCTGCAAGTGAATTACAAGAAAAAGAAGCTGAACCTATCCTTTGGACTCACCGATATGGAGGCTATTGGCTTTGCCGACTACCTGGAAACACTTAGTTATTTCAATTCAGCCAATGGCAGCCTTTTGGCTAAAAGCAAGGTGCATTCAGAGTCTACAGAAGATTTTAGTACCACCGCACTTAGGTTGGGCGCAGATTATGACCTGGATAAGGACAATTCCTTTGGGGTAAACGTGCGCAGCACCTACCACCCAAATAATACCCGAGGAGATATTAGTACTGCTACTACTGACGATGGAAATAATAGTATAGGGTTTGGCAAAGTATTTAGTAAGGATTACCACCTGCGTAAGGACATGATGGCAAACGCCTATCTTACCCACAAGATCAATAAAGACAATAGCCTGGATGTGAATCTTGATGGCCTCACATTCAACAAAACTGCCTGGCAGGACATTAATAATACCCAATATGATGTTATCAAGCTCCTAACTAATCAACAGTTATTGCATAGCCAGCAGCCATCTAACATTAATGTATTTAGTGCAAGGTTAGACTATTCTGGTACTTTTAAAAAAGGTCTGAAAATGGAGGCGGGACTGAAAAGCAGCATTGTAGGCACTGATAATGATGCGCAATTTACCCAATTCGATGGTTTGGCTTTTGTTTATGACTCAACCCGCTCTAACCGGTTCAATTACAAGGAGAATATCAATGCTGCCTACCTGAATTTCTCCAAAACACTGAACCCTAAATGGGATGCCCGACTAGGACTAAGGGCAGAGCAAACCAATTCTGATGGACAACAATACGTTCATGATGTTCATTTTACTAAACATTATCTTTCTATTTTCCCTACGGGATTCATCTCCTATAAGAAAGACAGCAGCAATCAGTTCGAACTCAACTATGGCCGCCGTATAGACCGTCCTTCTTATAACCAGTTGAACCCTTTTATTTATTATGCTTATGATTACAATTACAATGTAGGCAACCCAAATTTGCAGCCACAGTTTACCAATAGCATTGAATTGAAGCATAGCTATAAGAATATGATAATTACTACATTAAACTATTCGGCTACTAATGATGTAGTTAATGATATACTGGAGGTAAATGACTCAACCAGAGTAGTGTATAAAACCCAGAAGAACTTTGCATCTAATAATTTTGGTTATATAGGTATTCAATTCAATAAAAACATCTTTAAATGGTGGACTTTCAACTCCTCTGCAACATTTTGTTATGCCGCTTACAATGGACTAATCAATAATGTAAACCGGCATGTAGAATATTCGGCATTTTCCATTTCAGTAAATACCCAGTTCGATTTTGGGAAAGGATGGAAAGCCGATGGTTATGGGTATTATAACAGCAATGGCAGAACGTCATTGACCGAATATTTTTCAGCAAATGGCTATATGGAATTCGGGGTATCAAAAAAGATAAACGAGCGATTCCTAATCAAGTTCTCTGCCGAAGATCCACTTTATATCAACAAATTCCACTACAATAATGAGTCGGCAAATTTCAAGTCGGACGCTAGGGTAAGATATGCCACCCAATTTTTTAGTCTAGCCCTCACCTGGAAATTCGGCGGCAAGCAATCTGAAACCCACCTGGTAAGTGCCATTGATGAGGCCGGGAGGGTGAGGTAGCATTTTCTTCATCAGTCCGGCCCCCCATGGCATTTTATTTAATTATGATTATCTTGATTAAAGTTCACCCATCTAAACCAGCATAGCCCTGTTCTCTTCCCTAATCCTCACAAACAACATCATCAGATTAAGCACACTAAAAATGATTGCAGTATAATACAAATCCAATGCAAGTGGTATTATAATAATCTCAGAGACCACAACCATGTAATTAGGATGTTTAAAGTATTTATAGGGTCCCTTATTCACCAAGGGAATGTTGGCGATGTGGAAAATCTTTGTATTCCAGAATTTTCCCAATGATACAATTACCCAGGCTTTAAATGCCAACAACACAAAATAAACAACAATTAAAAATGCATGGTAGGTGTGCGTTTGCTGCATATAATATTCCAGCA
>CAIWHI010000759.1 GCA_903912435.1 uncultured Bacteroidota bacterium
AAGTAGAATCAGCTAATACATTACTACCAATCAACACCGGCAGTAGCGTGAGCACTAAGTAAGCTTAATAAAAACATAGTATCAACATATCTTACGGGGCGGGGAAGAGGTTTGCGACTCAATCAGGAGAATCGTAGGTGCCGGTGTACCCGTTATGGGGCATCTAGGGCTTACCCCACAATCTATATATCAGTTTGGCACATATGCTGTTCGCGCCAAGGAAGAAGAAGAGGCTGAGATATTAATGCGTAATGCCCGCTTACTACAAGATGCCGGTTGTTTCTCAATTGTACTGGAAAAAATACCTGCCTCCCTTGGTAAAGAAGTTGCAGCAATGCTCAAAATACCTGTTATCGGTATCGGTGCCGGTGGTGGTGTAGATGGCCAGGTATTGGTGATGCACGACATGCTGGGTATTACCCGTAATTTTTCGCCACGGTTCCTTCGCAGGTATTTGAATTTGTATAACGAAATTAGTGATGCTACTAAGAATTATATAAAGGATGTAAAGGATAGGGATTTCCCCAATGAAAAGGAACAGTATTAATTGCAGATAGTATTATTCGAAATTTCGCTACCTGAAAATTATGATTTGGCAGTTACTGATTTTTAGGTTCGTTGGCACCATAGGTGCCAATGGCTTTGTAGAAAAAATATTATAACAAGCGAATGCTGCTCCAGCGGAGCAGCGCACTTTAAAGTTTTCGGAAAATGAAAGCAATCACATGCTGTCACTTTACATACAAGTAAATCACTACTTAATGCCCAATTGTTGCAGGAACTGTGCAGGCACAGCTAATCCATTCCTTCTCATTTTATCCACCAGGGCTATGGCCTTATCACGTTGATTAGTTTGGAAATAGAGCAGCATCAGGTTATTATTTGCCTTATCATCATATTTATTCCTATTCAGATAAGTCTCCAAATATTTTATAGCTCCAGTATAATCTTTCTTCTCCATGGCAACTCGGGCCAGCAGGAAATCGCACAAAATGTAATCAGATACCTGCTTTTCAACCAATAAGTAGGGTTCAGATGCAATCACAGAATCTTCGTTCTGCAACATTTGCCCCATATAAAAATTCAGGTACTTTTCCTTAGGATTGAGCTTATAGGCATATCTCATAAGGTCGTAGGATCTTTTTACATCAGACTTATCTGTGAGCCGTGAAGCATACATCATAACCGCATAAGCCGAATGGGGTGAGGTCTCCTCAGCTTGTGTCCAGAATGAAATAGGGTCTTTAAAATGCTGCTGGTGGCTGTAGTTTATCACACCACAGGCAATTGTAAGATAGATTCCGCCGGTTAAAAGTTGCTTATCTGTAAGTCTGTTAAACACCAGGGCTGTTTGAGACAAAGCCAGCATCATGCCCATTAATGGTAGATAAAGACGGTGTTCAAAGGTCTGCTCATTAAGTGTGTGGGGTATGAGCAGGATTGGCAATAAAAAAAGTAGAAAAATCCCCAGACCTGCACCAATATAACGCCATTCACGCTTATGATTGAGGTAAATAAGAGCAATCAATAACACAAGAGCAATAACACCATAGATATAAGTTGTATCTTCGAGTATAGGGAATACGCTCAAATTGAATGGCAAAAATATCTTACCCAGATATTGAATGACTAATGGCAGGCGATGGATAAAATCTTGTATAACCTGTGCAATATCGAAAGGCACTGGCTTCAATGTAGCCATTGACCTGGCAATATACCATAATGCAAAGCAACCTGCCATTACCCCATATTGAACCATCATCCGCGATTCCTTCCAGCTACGTTTTAGAACTATTACCAATAAGATAAAGGCTGTTGGGGCAATAAATACTGCTGTTTCCTTGGTAAAGAAAGCCAATAATAGAAACCCTATTGAAAGCCATAGCCATTTGGCAACACCAGTAGTAACCCAATTGATACAAAATATAAGGTAAGAAAGGGTAAAAATAGCCAGAATGGTATCATTTCGCCCTGGTATCCACGCTACAGCTTCAGTAAGAACAGGGTGTACAGCAAAAATCAGACATAACAAAAATGCATGTAACTCCTTAACCCCAAGCAGGCGAAATAACCTAAACAAAAGTAATACAGAAGTAAGATGAAATAAAATATTAGCAATATGGTAACTAGCAATATTTTGCCCCTCAGCGCTGAACAAATAGTTGAGTATCATTGAATCCAGAAACAATGGCCTGTAATACTGGTCTTTGGTGGCATCAAATACCCCCCTACCAAACGACACAACCAAATTGTGCAGGTCCTGATTATAAGACTGAAATTCCTTGATGAAGATTGAATCATCAAGCTCTGTAAAAGTAAAAAATATGGATGGCAGGTAAAGAACTATAACCGCCAGTGCCAACCATAGAATAGGGTTGCTAATACTAAAGTTACCAGGTGTTGTATTACTACCGGAGGACTTTTCCTGCGATACTTTATTAGCAACTTGCCCTTTTTGCTGTACAATATTTTTACTGCTCACTTATGCTGATATCTGTTGGCTCAAATGTATAAAATTATACACAATCCAGTGTTATTGTATTATGCACCAAATGATTTATAGGTGAATTTAGGTATTGTAGGCATAATAAATTCACTGGAGTAGCACGTTTTGCTTAATAATGAACAATCACTGGTGCGTAGAGTTCATGGTTCCCCACCAATTTATATTATGCTTCGCCCCTCAAACATAAAAGGCAAATGCTTGTTTATAATTACTTATCCTTTCTTAAATTTTATTTTAGGGCTATACCTGTTTCCAAATTTCTATTATATTCGCTTATGACCATTAAAAAGCTATTGCTTCTAGTTGCTCTTGTTACAAATTTCTGTGCCCAGGCCCAGGAAAATGAATTTTGCATAGCACTTCATACCATAATGAAAGACGCACCCAATCAGTTTAAAAACATAAGAGGAAAAACCATGAAAGCTGGGGGGCAATCCTCTATCTGGACTTGTGGTATTAATATACCAGGCACAATCAGTTCACATTTCGTATCCTATATGGGTCTTTTTTACGAGGGGGCGGTGTATGCATCTAAAGATAAGTCTGGTCTAGCCAATACGTATAAGGAATATAAAAGCAAATTGAGCGACTGTCTTTTATCTCAGGGATATGAAATATCCTACACACCCAATTTTTATCCCGAAATGGGTGATTTAAAAAAGGTTGCATTCCTAAAATCTAATAGGGATAATATAGCTGGTAAAGATGCACCCGCCCATGTGACTTTGGAGGCGCTTTATAATAAAACAGTAGGCTTGTATACAATTGTATTTTACATTTACGAACATTGATTACATTCAATCTGCATGTAAAAACTATACCGAATTTGTAGAATATATGTAGCTGCAAAAAATTAAATCCCATTTACGAGGCTGAATTTTTCATTAATAAAACTACTTTTACAAAAAACCTCCTACTACTTCTGGTAGTGATCTGCTTTATTGCTTTACCCAAATATAGTTTATAATGAAACCGATACTTTTCCTGCTTCTATCCACCCCATTATTTACCCTGGCACAGGAGAAAAACAATAACCATAAGGATAACCTGAAGGGGAAAGTAAAAAAAATCACAGAAACCGAATACCACTTTGAGCGAAAATCAGGCAAAATTGTAAAAACTCTGGCAACTACTTCTATTTTTAAATATGATGAAAAAGGCCGTGAATATGAGGTAATTGGCTATCAGGGAAAAAGCGAATTCGACTTTAAACTGGAATATAAACTTGATGAAAAAGGCAATCGCATATCATCTAAAGAATACTCTGAAAACAATCAACTTGAAATTAAAACCGTATATAAATATGATGCCAATGGCAACCAGACTGAACAGGCTGACTATACATCATGGGATAGCCTGGTGAAAAAAAATGTCTTTAAATATGATGATAAAGGTAACCAGATCGAATACGTAGCCTATGATGGAAATGGGCAATTGGAGTTTAAAAGCCTGAACAAATATGACAATGCAGGCAATGAAATTGAAGAAGCTTACTATAACGATAAAGGCATCTTCGATTTCAAAATGGCTTATACTTACGACAGTAAGGGCAACCAACATCAACTAAAACATTACAAAGCTGATGGTACTAATGATTTCAACGTGCTATATAAATACGAAGATTACGACTCACAGGGCAATTGGCAAAAAGAGACCACCCTTGAGGAAGATGAAACCACAATGATCATAGAACGTGCCATTGAATACTACAATTAATAGTAAGTAACATTGATTATAGAATCCCCATAAATAGCAATACAACTGTAAGTATTACCACCTCAGCAACACCAATAATCACACCTGCCCTCGCCAGCCTGGGCCGCCTACCCTGTATCATTCCTATAAAGCCACAAATGATACCTATTACTGAGAATACATAAATAGGTATTAGCCCAAGAATATCAAAGAATATTGAGGTTGAAGCATAATCAGTATCCTGCGGATTATGTATTCTGGCGGTATGGCTATAATGGTGGTAATAGTGATGGTAATGTGATGAATAATGATGACCATGCGAAAAGGAATGATGCCCATGAGCGCCCACATGACTATGATGACCAGAACTATGGGCATGGCTATGGCCGCCACTATGGCTATGCCCACCCTTGCCATAACTCGAAGCTTCATCATCATGAGAAGCTTCTAATGAAGTCCCTTCAACACTATTGGTAATAAAATTAGGTTTATAGGGTTGTTGTGTTTTCTCCAGTCGGTAAGCAGCATTTGCGTTGGTGAATGAAAACGCCATTAGCAGTAGAGATAGAATACCTATATAGCCATATCTGGTTTTCATTAACAAATATTTTAGGTAAAAGTATTAAGGAACGTTGATAAAATAAAGTCTACCAGAGGGCAACGTTATTTTCTTTTTTTTGCAAATCGTAATACCGACAATCATTAGGACTTGATTAGCAACAGTTATACTACACCGCAAAAATGGGAAAGAACTAGTCAAATGATGGACTTTATTTAATCATCGTTCCAGAATCTCCATTTAAATTATTAATAGCCTGTCCACGTTTTTCAAAAAAACCACCTACTGATAAATATACCACAACCTGCACCGTTGATTAACGGTAAAAATACCGTGTTTTTCCCGGTCTATTTCAGTTGTTTAACTCCCAACTTTGCAATGTATAAGTATCAATTTTGTCCTATCAAACAATTATACCTAATCCACCCGAAAAACCTGAGCCAATCATTATTAATTTCAAAAAACTAAAGAAAATGCTACAGAAACAATTCAACAATTACTACGTTACCTATTACAGCCACTACAATGCTAATGTGGTTGCTACTATTAATTGCTATTTAGATGGCAAGAACGTTGGTGCTATTAGCTTTGCACACAACAACCTGGCAGTACCTGCACCTATAGTTGGTACAGGCCCTCTTGCCGGCAACCTATACATATGGTATTCTCAAAATGAATTTGACACTATCATGAACCTCCTACGTTACGACAAGAAACCGCTCACCATATTCATCAATACCGATCCAGGCCTTAACTATGGCGGCATCAATACTTCCGATGATATAGTAGGTGAGGCATTGCCAAAATAAATCTTTGTTCTACACCATTGTTTACATAAAAACAGGAAACCTGCCAAAAGCAAGTTTCCTGTTTTTATGTAAATTATTAAATCTTGACTTAAATCATTAATTGACAAAGGAGGTAACTGGAAATGACTAAGATCTTATTCCTTCACCTTTATCAAGTAATCCTTTGCAAACTGAATATTATACCCTCCTTCCCAATCTATTTTTTGCCACACACTTGTAGGATAAATAAGAAGCATCTTCTTACCAGATGACACTGATATTGGCAATGTAAACCCTTCTACACAATTATTAAATTTAAAACCAAGTTCACCATTTTTAATGTGGTATTCCAATTGGGGTATCATGGTGGTTCTCAAATATTGGTTAAAAAAGGGCTTTAATTCAATTCCCGATGCCTTACTAATGTAATTTTCTACTTGCTGTGTTGTCACTGTCTGATGATAGAATTCCTTACTTAACCCCCTCAATAATAACCTGAATTTTCCATCATCATTCATCATTGCCCTTATCATAAAAATTAGGGAAGAACCCTTGTCATAAATATCGCCCGGGCCTTCCTTGCTGATACCATATTCACCAATAATGGGCTTGTTATTCATTACACTATGCCATACCTCTCTACCATATTCCTGCCCCTTGGCCTTACCTAGCAGGCATTCAGCAAACAGGGATTCGGTATAGGTAGTAATCCCCTCATGAATCCAGTTATCAGCCATGTCTTTAGCCGTAATACTATTACCAAACCACTCATGACCACTTTCGTGAATGATGATATAATCAAATTCATTCCCTATGCCCGTACCCGTCTTGTCGAAACCACGGTAACCCATTTTATATTGGTTACCATAGGCTATAGCACTCTGGTGCTCCATGCCCAGGTAGGGTGCATCCACCAGCTTATACCCATCTTCATAAAAAGGATAAGGTCCCAGCCAATATTCAAAACAATGAATCATTTGTTTTACTACAGCAAAGTGTTCCTTAGCCTTAGCCACATTATTCTTCAATACCCAAAAATCAAGATCCAGGTTACCTTTTTCGCCTATTAAGGTATCGTGCCAGTGAACGTAATTGCCAATATAGAAGGTAACATCATAATTATTTATCGGGTTGGTTACCTGCCAATGGTAGTCTTTTAGGTTACCCTGGTCACTTACTTCCACCAGCTTACCATTACTAATTGCCTCTTTGCCAGGAGGCACCATAAGATGGATGTCAACCCCTCTGTCGGGCTCATCCCATTGTGCATCCTTACATGGCCACCATACACTTGCACCCTGCCCCTGGCAGGCTACAGCAGCCCATGTATTGCCCAGGCTGTCCTTTTTCCAAATAAAGCCCCCGCCCCATGGCGGGTCTACTGCCACTTTAGGCTTACCATGGTAGTAGATAATAATGGAGTGGTAACCAACATTACTCCAATCGCGTATAGGATAATGGGCAGACGATACCCAATATACATTTCCCTCTCTTTCAAATTCCAACTCACGGAAGGCAAAACCGTTTACCTCAAATACATTATCAATCACCATTGGCTCCTGCATATCTATTTGAATAGAATCTTTTGCCTGATCAAGCACCTTTAGGTCTATAAATACCGAACCCTTTATTGATTGGTTCATGGTGTCAAATTCCACTTTTAGCACATATTTCTGCACATCCCACCAATCCCTTCCCCTGCCATTACCACCCAATAAAGAATCAGCATGGGTATAAGCAAATGTGGTATTTGCGTTCAGCAAATACCACGTTACAAATACAAGTTGTAAAAAATATTTATTGCTCATTGTTATCTATGTCTGTCACCTCAATATCAAAAACAAGAATTGAATTAGGCGGAATACCTTTTCCCGGACTTGTAGGACCATACGCCATTGATGATGGAATATATATGGTACCCTTACAACCGGTATTAAACAAGATTAAGGCATCATCCCAACCTCTTATCACCATACCTGTTCCCAATCTAAAGGTAAAAGGCCCTGTATGTTTATATTTCTCATCAACATTCGAATCAAATATCTTACCATCCAGAATTTTTCCAGTATAGTTTACACTTATTTCTTGCCCCGCCTGGGCATAATCACCCGTGCCTTTTTGGGTAATAAGGCAATAAACCCCATTACTGGTTTTTATAGGTCTTATCATATTTTTATCGAAGTATGCCCTTAGCTCAGCATCATCACGTTCGGCCCTACTTTGGGACCTCCCTTTCGCAAAAGTGGTATTTGCTACCAGCAAATACCACAGTGCGAAAATCACATAAAATATGTTCTTACCCATACAGGTAAATATATTTACAACTAATTTACAGATACTAATTCTACATCAAATACTAAAATAGTATTTGGCGGAATTGGGCCCCTACCTGATGGACCATAAGCTAAATGAGATGGAATATACAAAGTAGCTTTTGTTCCCGGGTTTAGCAATTCAATACCCTGATCCCAACCGGTAATAACCTGATGCTGACCTAATGTAAACTGTAATGGTGGTCTGAGTGTTGCCCAATTTTCATCAACATTCGAATCGAATTTCTTGCCATCCAAAAATTTGCCATAGTAATTCATGTTCACCATTTTACCAGCCTGAGCATTAGCTCCTGTACCCTTTTTAGTGATCACATAATACAATCCCGATGCAGTCCTGGTTGCCTTAATCTTATTCTTTTCGAAATACCTGGTTAAGGTAGCTTCATCAATAGTTTTTTGATCCTGCGCAAAACCTAATGTGCTTGCGAAAACACAACAAATCATTAGAAACGCACCTATAATATTCTTTATCATTTTCTCTAAGTTTTAATTATTAAACTACTGTTTATCAATACTCAACATTTCAACATCAAATACAAGGCATGCATTCTGTGGAATGGCTGGTGGATTACCTGATGGGCCATATGCTAAACCTGATGGTATGTACAATGTACACTTAGCACCCATATTTAGTAATTGTATTCCCTCATCCCAACCTTTAATCACCTGACCTACGCCAAGATTGAAAGAGAAAGGTTGTACATGACCTTTTGATGGATCAGTATTGCTATCAAATACATTACCATCCAGCGTTTTACCAGTATAATTTACAGTTACCTTCTTGCCAGTTTTTGCCATAGGGCCTAATCCTTTCTGGCTCATTACATAATAAAGACCTGAGGTAGTTTTAGTAGCTACAATATTGTGAGCCGCGAAATAGTCCTGTAGAATTTTATCATCTTTTGCAGCCTGATCAACCGGAGATTCAATATTTAATGCTTCAACATCAAATACTAAAATTGAATTAGCAGGGATGCCTTTCTGGTCCTGAGCTCCATAAGCAAGTGTAGAGGGTATGTAGAAAATAGCCTTAGAGCCTTTCTTCAAAAATTGCAAACCTTCATCCCAACCACGGATACCCTTACCTACTGTAAACGGATAAGGCTGAACATGCTTGAAAGCAGAATCGGTATTTGAGTCGAAAGTATTACCATCAAGGATTTTACCAGTATAGTTGGCCGTAACCAATTCGCCTTTCTTAGCGGTTGGCCCTTCACCATCTTTCACTATAGTGTAATAAAGTCCAGATGCTGTTTTAGTAGGATTGAGGTTATGCTTTTTGAAATAATCTTTCAGCAACACTTCATCAATAGCCATTTGCCTTGCGGCTTTTTCGTCAGCATCCTTTTTGTATTGCTCTTCCGACATAACTGAAACCATGCTTACATTATACTCAATCTTCTGACCAGGTTGTACCCATGGTGGCATTTGAGCTCCTGTTGCTTTCATTGTGTCAACAGAGAATAAGAACACAGCACTATCACCTGCTACCATCTCCATGAAACCTTCCGTAAGGTCTCCTCTTTGCTTAGGTGGGGCAATAGTGAATGGAACAGGTTTGTTGTTATACATTTTTCTTGAATCAAACACCGAACTGTCACCAATATGAATATGGATATTCATTTCTATATGGTCTTTCAATTGGGGCTTACGGGTACCTGTACCATACTTGATATTCTTATACTCCAGTCCACCTGCAAGTTTCTTAAAACCTGATGGCTTTTTCTGGGTAGATGAAGCTGGCTTTGTTGCTTTTTCAGTTTTGGCCTTTTTGTCTTGTGCATTAACCGTTTGGGTCAACGCACTAAGTCCAAAAGTTAGTATAGCTATAAACAGACCTATCCTTTTCATTATTTAGTATTTAATTTTTAGGTAATCTCTATTAGGTTAATTTGTCAGATGCAATTATTGCTGCGGCTGTTGGCCCTGGCCTTGTGGACCATTTGGCATTGGCCTTTCTGGCATAGCCTTGATATCAACAACTTCAACATTAAATACTAAAATTGAATTTGGTGCAATATCCGGACTTGGACTCTGTGTACCATAGGCTAATGGAGAAGGAATATAAAGAGTAGCTTTTGCACCCTTGTTCAATAAAGCTATACCCTCATCCCAACCTTTGATTACCTGACCCTGGCCAAGACCAAATGAGAATGGTTCCTTATGACCACCTTTATCAAGCAGGTTACCAGCTTCGTCCATATTGGCATCAAACTGCTTGCCTTCAAGTGTTTTACCAATATACTTCATGCTAACCATCTGGCCGGCATGTGCATTATCGCCCTTACCTGCTTTATTGATTACATAGTATAATCCAGATGCAGTTTTGGTAGCTTTTATATTGTTCTTAGTGAAATATTCCTGAAGTGCTTTGTCATCAATAGGCATTTGTGCTGCAGCTTTATCTTCCATTTCTTTCTGCATCTGTGCACGCTTAGACTCCATGTCTTTCTGAGCTTGCTCCTTCGATTTGATAGAGATGATTGATAAAAGAACCTTAATCTTATTACCAGATTTCAACCATGGTGGTAATTGTTTCTGGTTTGGCTGTGTTTTCTTGATGTTCTCGATCAATGTATCGCAAGAAATCTGAACTTCAGCACTATCACCGGCAGCAAGGAAAGGTATTACTGCCTGCCACATACCATTACCCTGAACTTCTTCAACCGGAATAGCTGGAGTAACACCCGGAGACATTTTCCTTGAATCTCCTAAAGTATCAACAGGTTTGCCTGCCATAGTATCTACAGTAGCCAATATCTGGAACTCAACTACATCACCTATTTTGGCTAGTTTACCTTCCTTATGTCTAAGAATCTTGTAGTCTACACCTTTTACATGTTTAAGATCACCACCTTTTGGTCCGCAACCGGTATTGCTAAGTAGTGCTACGCCTAGTGCGGCGATTGGTAAAATCCTCTTTATCATTTTTGTCGATTTATTTATTCAGTTTAATTTTTGTTTCTATTTTTAATATTTATTACTTATTTTGTATTATCTATCAATATTTTATCCTGAAAAATATCAATAATTGAAATTTACAGGCAATTTTGAGCGGCCAAATTACTTTAATATTTTTAAACTATAGGCTTATTTGGGGTGAATATCCGACAAAATTTTCTTAAAATAAACAATTGTATCCATAAAATTCGTTTTTGTCCTGCCGCCTGATGCATTAAAGTGGCCTCCACCGTCGAAATAATTGCGGGCAAAAGCACTTACATCAAAACTACCCTTGCTACGGAAAGACATTTTAACCTCATCACTACGCTCTGTTATCAGGGTGGCAAACTTAATCCCGGTAATACTTAATGGGTAATTTACCAACCCTTCTGTATCACCCGACTGTATATTGAACAGATTCATATCCTTACGCGACAGGGTAATGAGGGCCGAATTATACTTCCTCATAATCTCCATCTTGTCTATAAGCACATAACCCAGGAAACGCATTCTGTTCTCTGTCCAGGCGTCATAAACTTCTTCATGTATCTTAGTATGGTCAAGGCCCAGGCTCTTCAAATGGGCAGCCATATAGTGGGCACCTGCTGTTGTTATTGGAAACTTAAATGAACCAGTATCGGTCATAAGACCGGTATACAAACATGCGGCCATATCAAGATCCAATAATAATTGGTCACCACAAAGCAGAATAAAGTCATATACCATTTCGCAGGTACTGCTTTTCTCAGGCAGACTCATTCCATAATCCCAATAAGGCTTAGGGAATAAGTGGTGGTCAATTAATATTTTTGTTTGGGTAGCTTCGGCTAAAGGTTGTTCAAGGGTTTTGGTGCGGCTATAATCAT
>CAIWHI010000760.1 GCA_903912435.1 uncultured Bacteroidota bacterium
CCCTGAAGGGGTGACATTATCTATTTGTCAGGCATGAAATAATATCACCCCTTCAGGGTTCTGGATATTTCGTAGGATGAATTCTATAATCATATCAGCCCTTCGGGTTTTGATATTCTCGTTAATTTTTAATCCAAAAATCACCCTTCAATTGCCAAAATTTGTTAAAATATTCTTTTATTGAAAAATTACTTTGTATTTCAAAGTACTTTTCATAGCTTTGTTTCGGAATTAAGATAGTGAAGAATTGAAGGAAATAAATAGGTAAAAGAAGAAGCAACCAACGGATTAGTTAAGGAAAAATTGCACACAAATTCGTAACAATAAAATATATCAAGCTTCGTTAAAGGAACGTTGATATAATCAATTTAACAAGATGATGCAGTTATTTTTCATTTATGCAAGTTGCAAAATCAGCGAATAGCTGACCTATTTAAAGACTTTTGCAAGGAAGCAGAAATGGGAAAGAACAAATCAGGTTGATAAATTTATTATATCATCGTTCCAAATAAGGCACATAAACAATTTCTACCCGAACCATTTAATATAAATAACATGACAGAAACCACTCAACCGGCTGCTGACAAGCTAACTATTGTCGGAATTTTCATGGTAATTGCTTCAGCAATTATCTTTTGCCTCCCCGTCCTAACCAAATCAGACGCTGCCATGGGAGCCTTTGTAATGAACTATTGCCTATCCATCACCTATCTGGTATGGTGGTGGACAGTAAGAGAGAAGAAAAATACACCTATACTACTGGTCCTATTATTAATAAGTGCCTATTCACTCAATAAAAACATGACCATATTTGAGGATTCTACAAACTGGATGGTTGTGCTGCTGGTCACCTATTCTTTAGCCTATTTGCTCCTACCCTATTTCGATAAACTGCATTATGGCATGAGAAAAGGAATAAGTCTGCTTTTAGGCGGGGCTACGGTACTATTCATCTACCTGGCCTGCTATCTGGTACCTACCTATCCTATAAGTGCCTTTGCCTTTTTTGTGTTGGGTTTCTCCCTGCATAGTTTCGTACCGGCAGCATTTATAGTCTTTACAATTAGGCGTATGATTTCCATGCATCGGATGGACAAGATATATACCAGGTATTTTTTTACAGGTATTGCAATATCCGTGCTATTCAGTGCAATATTCATTCTTAGATGGGACAATGTGAACCATATTGTAAAACGCAATTACAACAAAACCCTCTATGCCGATAATACCGACCTGCCTGCATGGATCAAGGTAGCCCAAAACCTGGATGATAACTCCATGACCGAAAAATACATGAAAGGCAACCTCATTTACACTATGCCTACAAATAATATTTTCGACCTCGACTGGGGTATGCCACATAAAAATCTGGACGAGGTGAGGCAGCATGATCCACTAATAATGTTGTCTGCAATATTTTCGCCTCCACCTACGCTGGGTGAAAATGAGCGTATAAAGATTCTTGAGTCTATGTACCTATCCCGCCACCATACCCAGGACAGGCTGTGGAGTGGTGAAAACCTGCACACAACTAATATCATATCCAATATCAAAATCTGGCCCGAACAGCGTATTGCCTATACCGAAAAAACAATAACTGTAAACAATAATGGCAACCGGGGCAGATGGTGGAACCGTGGTGAGGCTATCTATACCTTCCACCTGCCTGAAGGCGGTGTGGTTACATCGCTATCATTATGGATAAATGGCAAGGAAGCAAAGGGAGTCCTGACCTCGAAACATAAGGCAGATAGTGCCTATAAACAAATTGTAGGTTACGAAAATCGTGACCCGTCACTCGTACACTGGCAGGAGGGAAATACTGTGAGCGTCAGGGTATTCCCAGTGATGGAAAATGAGAACAGGATTTTCAAAATTGGCATTACGGCACCACTAAGTGCCAAGGGCAAAACATTAGCCTATGAGAATATATGGTTTGAAGGGCCGGGATTGGCAGATGCAAGTGAAACACGTCAGGTGGAATGGTCAGGCATGCCTCCGGGATATAAAATGCCATCAGATTTCAACCAGAATGCGGC
>CAIWHI010000761.1 GCA_903912435.1 uncultured Bacteroidota bacterium
CTGATTTTATAAAGCATTTATATGAGATAAAAAAAGTCAGCATTAATGATGAATGGTATCCAGAACCACAAATAAAGGCAACAAAAACACTGTTGGAAAAATTAAATATATCGATTACGTAACTTGGCTTCTGAGTTAGGGTTTAAAACACTTTTCAAATTCAAAAGTCAAAGCCCATCAACATTGTAAATTAATGGGCTTTGCTCATTATGAATTCTATAACTTATAGTCAAACTAATCTACTTCCCTGTTGGTAGGATCTTTTCAGCTTGAGCTATTTCTTCTTGTAGATTTAGGGCCTCAGTGTAGTTGGGGCCTATTTTCAATGCCTGGTTTACTGCAAGGCGGGCTTTGGAAGTTTGTCCGGCGGCTAAATATGCCTTACTCATGTGGTACCATGGTTCAGCAGCTTCCGGGGTAGCCTCAGCGCATATTTTAAACGCTGCCAAAGCACTATCTGTCTGGTTTGCTTTTTCAAATCTCATACCTTTATCGTAATAAATCTTACCGGCAGAACCTAAATAGTTCATAAGATTTTTACGATCTGGCTCATATTTTCTTACTGTATCCCAATCAGGTATGGCATTACCTACCAAACCCAAATTATAGAAACAGATACCTCTGTTAAATCGGGCCAACAGATGTTGTGGATTAATTTCTATGGCCCTGTTGAAATACCCCACTGCTTCTTTCAAATATTGAACTCTCAGTACAGTATCAGCAAAGTGTCTTTTTGCTTTATTCATACATGCGGCAGCAGCATTATTATTAACCAATGAACTATTGGTAGCTATTTTCACATCTGCAAGAAATAAGGTTTCCTCATTTTCCCAATCAGCATTTCGGGTTATGGTCTTCCAGCCACTAAGCATAATAACCAGGGCCAAAAATGCATCTAAAAAGGCTAAGCCAAACTGTGGTTGCTTCAAGCGGTCATAAATGGTAAAAAGGCCCATAGCCATAAGTATAGCAAAACCAATGGACGAATGATATACCAGCCTATCGGCCATTGGCGCTCCAACATTTACAAACAGATTTGATACTAATGCAAGATTTGAAAGAAATAAGGCAAGTGCAAAACCGATTACATTCCTTTTGAAGATAAAAAACACCATTGACACCAGTAATAACGCATATACTAATAGGGACAAACCTACTATTGGGTTACCAAAGTTGGTATACGGAACCTGGCTATAGGAGTAATCGGCAATTAATGGGGTGGGCCAAAAGAGGAGCTTTATATATTCTATTAATACCCAAAATTCTGTTGCCAGTTTTTGGGAAGGTGTGGCCAGTAAATAAGGATAGTTCATTACGTTTTTTACAATAGAATCATCAATACCACTTATAGCCGATAGGCGGAGAAAACCATAAATACCCAATGGAATTATATAGGGCCTGGTAGCAACCAAACTATCTTTCATCGATTCTGATCGGAAAATATAGAAGGATAAGGGAATTAATGCCACCATAGTAATGGCATATTCTTTAGATAGCAATGCCAGGAAAAAAGATAACATAGCACATATCAACTTACTCATTTTTCTGGTTTCCCTGTAGGCGTGTGCCAAAATAAATGTGAGGGTAATAAATAAAACTGAAAGGATTTCATCGCGGCTCTTCACATTGGCAACCACCTCGGTATGCAGTGGATGTATGGCAAATAACAAGGTGGCCACAAAGGCAACCAACGGCCTTAATGAAAAAACAATACTTCTTAAAAAATAGAGTAGTAGGGCCAGGCTTAAAATATAGAGCAATACATTGACCACATGCCTTACATGCATTTGCTCCCCTACCTTTATCTCATGGGCATCTGATTTGGAATCAATGCCTGTATAATTATCATCAGCCCCCATCAACTGTTGCTCAATTGCAAATGTGATAAAAGAAAGGGGCCTGTACCTCCCCATCTCAAGCTGGTTCTTACTGTTTTTATGTTCAAGGTAACTTTGGAAAGCATCTCGGGTAAGGATACCCGGAATCCCTGCAAACCCGCGTTGTACATATTCATTATGTGTAATTGCCATGCGGTCATCGAAGGCACTACCATGAAAGAATGTATTGCAATAGAAACCGAAAGCTATAAGTGCAATAACTATTACCTGCAGCCTAAAACCTGATAATATATTCAGAATATGGTTTTCTTCAACCTGGTGCACAATGGCAACATAGTTCTGCTTGCTTTTTTCGGTAAATACAGCCTTTTTTTTCTTTTTACTCATTTTCGCGGGATTCAAAACTTAAAAATAATTAGAAAAACAGTTGCAATCACATTTTGCAAGTTTAATAATAAGGGAAGGCCTGTTGATTGTTGAGAAATTTCTATATTTTATTGTCAACAACCCGGAAATTTGGAATTATTTTATGCTTTAACATAGGATTTACTATTTTTACACCATCTTTAACCATGGTACTTAGGAATCTACTATACTTCATTTCAATTCTTCTGGTAATATGCTGGATACTAGGGTATTTTGTTTGGCCGCACGATGGGCATACTATCCATCTATGGCTGGTCTTAGCCATTATTTCGCTTGCAGGTGGCTTATTATTGGCACGCAAAAAGAATGGTGAATAATATTC
>CAIWHI010000762.1 GCA_903912435.1 uncultured Bacteroidota bacterium
CTCAGCAACTTCGGGGTCAAGATTATTTTGAATCATACGGTAAGCGGCTTCAGTAACCCAGTTTTTGCAGGTAAGTTCTGAACCACGTGGCGAACGAATAATGCGGGAAGTACTCATATTTTGATATAAAACTTTAATAGTTGAGGCAAAATTGAATTGAGACGCGAAATTATAGCTTTTAATGCTGAAACGGAATTTGTTGTGATTGATTATATAAATACCAAAATAAGAAATAAACCGCTGTCATCAAACCAAATGATTTGGAAGAAAAAGAAATTCATATTTATTTCTCAAAAAATTAATACAATAGTAATCAAAGCAAAAATATTTTGAATTATCCATACGCTAGTTTTGCATCAAACTAAATTATATGAACAAAAATTTACTAACAAAAATAGTATTTGGGGCAACAATACCTCTAACCATGATGGGTAGCGCTAGCTATGGCCAATTGCCGGCAACATTACCAAGCCACATTGTTATATTAATTGAAGAAAACCATTCTTACGGCCAAATTTATGGTTCCTCTTCTGCACCACATATGAATTCTTTGGCTACAAATGCTGCTACAGCACCATATACAGCGGTATTCTCCAGTTGCCACGCATTAACCCACCCAAGTGAACCTAATTATCTAGATTTTTATGCCGGAGGTAACCAGGGTGTAACTACCGATGCAGTGCCTGTAGGTTATCCTTTTACAACAGCTAACCTGGGAGCAGAATTAGTTAATGCAGGAAAAACATTTATCACTTATTCAGAAGACTTACCAAGCGTAGGCTTTGATGGTGCAAGCTATACCTCAGGTGGAAGAAGCTATGTACGCAAACATAATCCGGTTGCAAACTGGATTGGTACCGGAACCAACCAATTGCCTAATACTGTAAACCAGCCCCTAACGGCTTTCCCTTCTGCTACAAATTACTCAACCTTACCTACTGTTTGCTATGTAGTACCTAACCAGAAAAACGACATGCATGATGGTGTAGATCCTGCTACCATTATTCTTGGTGATCAATGGTATTTCGATCATCTGGATTCTTTGAGACAGTGGACTATTGCTAATAATAGTCTATTGATTATTACTTTTGATGAAGATGCTGATAACACAACTACCAACCAAATCCTGACTATGTTTTACGGTCCAATGGTAAAGGGCGGAATGTATTCAGAGAGTTTTAACTTATATGGCCTATTAAGAACCATTGAAGACCTTTCAGGATTATCTACACATGCAGGTGCTGCAGCTTCAGCTACTACTATCACTGACTGCTGGAGGAACAATGTTTCTGTAAAGAATATAAATGAAAATAATTCCTTTATAGTATATCCTAACCCGGCTTCCGATGTAGTTACTTTCAAAAGTAATAACTCTTTAACAGAAGCTGTAAATGTAATCATTACAGACATCACAGGCCGTAATGTAGGTAATTATAGTATGGATGCTGATGTATTAACGGTTAATACAAAGGATTTATCAAATGGTGTTTACTATTATAAAGTTATTACCCACAACCAAATCCTTGATAATGGCAAAATGGTGATTAACCATAACTAAAATGTATTATAAAAGAGAAAGCCCGCAATTTCGAGATTGCGGGCTTTTTTAATTTATATGATAAATTGACCTAGTAAATAGTAACCACCCCACCCTGACCAGCTAAAAATCCTTCTTCCAATTCAACAACCATTGTATATTGTACTGGAATATCCCCGGTATCTATAATGCCAAAATCTGCTATGGATTGAAAACCAAAGCGGTGATAATATTCCGGTTGGCCTACTAAAAACACTGTTTTGTAACCATTCGACTTTGCTGCATCAAGGCTATACCTGATTAATTGCGACCCTACTCCCATATTGCGGTATTCCAATTGCATGCAAACAGGGGATAATAATAGGGCTACTTGTTTTTCATGGCCTCTTGAGATATAGGTTTTGGTAAGCATTATATGCCCAATAATTGTTTC
>CAIWHI010000763.1 GCA_903912435.1 uncultured Bacteroidota bacterium
GTCGACTTCATCCCCTCACCTTACCGCATATTCGACTGCGTAAGCGTGTGCGGAGTTGGCTCCAATATATTGGACATAATGACCATACAACCATCGAGCGATATTGACGCGTCACCGCACGTTTTTGGGCTGCCATGCAAGCTGCAGAGGACACGAAGCCACAAATACATGTTTTCGATTGCAGACGAAAAGATGATAATGACAACCATAATGCTAGGACGCACACCACTATTCGGGAATTTCAATCTTAAAGTAATTGTACCTGTTTGTGGATTTACCCCTCTGTCTATCACTGATATCTGCCCTGGAATAGGGTAGATACTATTATCGGGCATCTGTAGCGTGAAAATTGAATCCTTGGCATTGTTGCCTATGTCCTTTAGTTTCAGAAACTTAGGCAACTGCTTTTCATTTACCACGAAATCTACAGCCATAGGGTCAGTTGTAGATATGGTATTCATTACCGTTTGTCCGGGGCTTACAGTATTCCCCACCTTCACCTGCGACAAACCTATTGTACCATCAAAGGGGGCTTTGATTACCGAATAATTAAGGTCGGTCTGGGCTTTGGCCAATGTTTGTTTAGCCGCAGCCAGTTCGTTTTTAGAATTTTGAAGGGTAGTGAGTGCATGGTCTAGCAATTGCTTGGCCACTGCTTCATGCTCATTAAGGTAGATATATCGGTCTGCATCTTTTTGTGCCTGCGCCATGTTGCTTTCAGCCACCTTCACATTGGCCTCCAGCTGGTTGAAACTAGCCTTATACTTGCTGTCATCTATGGTATAGAGTTTCTGTCCCTTGCTCACCACACTGCCTTCGGTAAAGAAAATACCAGTCACATATCCCTCCACCACAGGCCTTATATCCACCTGCATCAAAGCAGTGACTGTGCCGGGGAACTTATCGTAATACAGTGCTTTTTGAGGCTGCAGGCCATATAAGGTCACAGCAGCGGGTATAGTAGCCGGATTTGGTGCCGTAGGCTTTTTATCGCCACAGGCCACCAAAAACAAACTTCCTATGATTGCCGTGCTGATCTTCAACAAAGATCTTTTCATTGGTTGCTCAATTAATTGTTATAAAGTGGTAATCGTTCCCATAGCTTTTTCCAAATCTATTTTGCTTTCCAGTAACTGGTATAGGGAATTCAGGTAATTGATTTCTGCTGTTTGTAATTGCGACTCTGCTACTATCACATCCAGGTAGGGTTTTATGCCCTCACTGTATTGTAGCTTCACAATATTATACACCTCCCGCGCCATATCTTTATTCTCAGCCTGGGTTTGCAGGTAATATAGGTTGCTCTTGTAGGCAGATATAGCTTGTTTGTATTGGGCATAAATGGCCAGTTTCAGGTTCACCTCATCCCAATCGGTTTTTTGCTCCTGCAGGTGTGCCTTATGAAGGTTTTCCACCCTCCTGAAACCTGTAAACAAGGGTATATTCAATTGCAACCCAAACAGTGAATAGGGGTATGCCTTAGAATACAGGTCGCCAAACTTATTGTTTTCAAACTCGTGGTTATAACTATAAAAAGCAGATATAGAGGGTAGCCATGCCAGCTTAAAGTAATTGGTTGACTCCTTTTGTATTTGCTTGATGTTCTTTAGTTGTTGGTATTCAATCCTTTTCTCAATCTGGAGGGTAGCCAGGGTATCGGTATAGATTTCCCTAAGCATAAGGGATGTATCAAAAGCCACATCGAAATTATTTTCACCGGTATATCCCATCACCTGTTTTAGCTGGGCATACCGGGCAATTACCGTTTCGCTTGCAGTCTTTAATTGGCTTAGCGAATTATTGAGCGAAATAGTAGCCTGTTTATAGTCAACCTTATCGGCAATGCCGCTTTTATAGCGGTTCAGTGCATCCAGCTGGTTTTTAATCAGCCGGGCAGTATCTTCCCTATAAACCCCCGTCTGGGCAATGCCCAATAATAAATTGTAAAAAGCCTTAGATACATCAGCCACCAGGTTTATTTTCACTGCATCGGTACCTAGTTTAGCCTGTTGGGTATTCAGCTTTGCAGCTTTGGTAGCCAGCATCACCTCGGGGTTAAAGATGGTTTGGTTGGCAGTAACTGATGGAATTGAGGTCATATTCACCCCACTCTGGATAGGCGTTAAAACCCCATTAATCCTGGTAAAAGAAGTAGGTAGCTGGAAATAGTTGGTATAATTGGCACTCCCTGTTACCTGTGGCAGCCAGCCCGAACATGCAATTTTATTATTAGATTTAGCAATAGCCTCATCCAGATAAGCCTGGTTAATAGCAGGTTGGCTCTTAAGGGCATAACTGATACAATCATTTAGTGAAAGTGGTTTATTACTAATTTCGGCTGACTGGGTATGCGTAGAATTACTGGTAGTATTAGTGCCTGTTACTTGAGCCTGGGCAATGATGGTGAAA
>CAIWHI010000764.1 GCA_903912435.1 uncultured Bacteroidota bacterium
ATTTCGCAAAATCGCGATAATATGGGGTTTAATAGTTTGTTCTTATTTTCCACAATAATGAAAAATCGTGTATTATAACTGAATAACTCGATACATCGTCTCAATGCGGATTGTGCGTCGATTGTCAGATTGTCGGCATTCAGCAATACAATGGTTTTGAATTTTACGCCATTATTGAAATGGATATTGCTCTTGGCGAAGAACTTTAATTCTTCGCGAATGAATTTGATGCCTTTTCCATGCGCACAGTTTACATACATGACATTGGACTTGATCTTCTGTTTATCATTTTCATAGATACGATTTATGAAATGATAGACAATGGTCCTTTTTCCACTTCCAGACGCACCGTAAAATATTATATGCGGAATACAGTTGTTTTGGTAAAACTGATCGATACGTTGGTTAATATTATCGTGTAAATCCAGTTTCGAATGAATGACAGAAGACATTATAGAATTTACGCGTGATTTTTCTATATTTTGTATCTTGATTATAATATATGAAGGTTTTAGTCTATGGAGCAAATGGATGGATCGGACAACAGTTTATCGAAATATTGAAACAGAATGTAGATACAATTGAATATGTATTAGGCAAAGCTCGTGTAGATAATGATGCGGCTTTATTGGATGAGATTGAAACTGTATTGCCTACACATGTCGTATCTTTCATTGGACGTACACATGGAAAAATCGTGATTGTTTGGAGGTATCGGTATCATGGTGAGATCGTGATAACAACTTATTGTAGTCAGATTAATGAGGGCAAGAAGCTTGATGTTTTCATTTAGCCCTTGATTTGATATCTGTTCCCATATCTGCCTGCATTCTTGACTCTTCTCGTTTAGCTTATAGAGAGCATACGCTTTGTTAAAGAGAAGTATCTGTGTAGTCTTCTGGTCATCACATTTTAAGGATGCTTTGGTGAAGACTTTGAATGCCTCATCGTACTGGTGTCTGTGCAGCAAATTGCAACCTTCGAAATATTGAAAGTCAGGAGATTCAACATCATAAGGGGTTTCGGCTAAGATGATGGCAAGCGGCTGTACTATGTTCTTAAAGTTGTCCTCTTTGATTTCATGTTGGTCATTCTTGTTGAGGCTTTTGATCTCAACTCTTCCAGGACTAAGAATAACTTTACCTTTTGGGGTCGTAACTTGAATAGCCTTTTGTTCTAATATAGGGAGCTACCTGGCTGACTCGACTTGGCTCCGATTAACCTAAGACAGTGGTCTTAATAGTACTTGATTTAGGGGACCATTTGCTGAAGTTCTCATCAGATGGTCTTACTTCTTAGGAGGTTTCACCAGTTACCTAAAATGCTTAGAAATATTGGTATCCTCAATTCCAATACTTGTATCAGTGAGCACGCCAGTAACCGGCTTGAATTCGATTTCATCATAAGCTCCTCCCCTGCTTGAGTCAAGTGCAGTCGATGCTTTAGATCTTCTGACCAGGCTTCCACCCGTCCTTATTCTGTTCTGGAAGCTTTGCTTTGTCATTATTCTCGCTCTTCGCAAGAGCAAAATCTCCTTTTCTACCATTACTTCATTCCAAAGCTGCCTAGTTTGGCTCTTGTTGTTACTCTCTCGGTCATTCTCAATGTGTACTTTTAGTTTGGTTAATCTGCCTGACTACTTTGACTTGTACCTCTCAACCGCAC
>CAIWHI010000765.1 GCA_903912435.1 uncultured Bacteroidota bacterium
CCCTCGACATGATGAAAATGATCAAGGGTTTTTATGACGGATTGAAGGGCTATTGTAGCATTACCCTGGTAGGCACTGAGCAGCTTACTGACCTGATTGAGACTGCCAAGCTGAAGGATAAACAGAGTGGCCCCCAGTTTTACCGCAGGTTTAAACCCGGGATGCTGAGCATCCACATTGAGCAGAAAAGGGAATTGAGGTATAAGCCATTTTTTGACCGGCTGGATATTGCTGATGGATTGCGCAAGCTGCTGTGTGACCTATGTGATAATTACGGCATGCTGCATGATTACCTGGAGCCTGCCCTGAAGGAAGCTTTTGCTGAAGGTGTGGAATGTGATGAGGCGTTTTTCAGGCTGATGTATCGGTTAAGGTAAAAGTCAAAAGTTAAAACGTCCTTTTCCATTTTCTTTTTCTTTTTCGCAAGCGAGACGCTTGCAGGTGTATAGACCAAGCGAGACGCTTGGACTAGTGCCAATATAATATTCTATTTTTTTTGTTTTCCAATTCCCTTTTTATGAATTCTACTAAGACTAAGCGTAAGAAAATGAGCCAGGCCAGGAGGCTGATTGTGTATATGGAGGCTAATAAATGGCAGATTATTGACTGGCTAAAATGGGATGAAACAAGGTATTGCTGGCATAAGTATAAGGCTGGATTGAGGTACCTGGAGCTGATAATGCCTAATGACGTGTGGGGACAGGAGGAAATGAGCGGACAGGCCAGTTTTTGGGGCTGGTGGAAAATGGAATGGTATGCACGGGAGCTGGATGTGATGTTTGAATGGGTAGATCATAAGCAGCGGAACGGGAAATATATGCCGGTGGAGGAAATGAGGCGGCTGTATGATAAGGCCCATAGCCCGGAGCTGCTGGCGGCTGCTAATACGCCTCTGGGTGAAATGATGGATGAAGGGTTTTGCAAGAATGTTGTTAACGACCTGAAATAGGTCGTAAATTCAAAAGTAAAAATTCAAAAGTCAAAAGCCGAAATGGGGTAATTAAAAGGATGAAAATGGCTTAGAGTGGCCTCACCCCCTGCCCCTCTCCAAAAGAGAGGGGTGACAACGATGAAAAATTAAATGGTAGAAAATGGCTGTAAAGAAGGTTGTAGTACTGGGGCTTAAGCAATTGATGCAAAAGAAGTATAGGAAGCTGGAGGGTTTGCCTGAGGACATTTTGAAGGTTTTTGGCGAGTTGTGTGAGGGGTTTTCGATGCTGGTTTGGGGCAGGAGTGCTAGTGGTAAAAGTAATTTTCTGATGGTTTTTATCAAGTGCCTGATGGTGTATGGGAAAGTACTCTATATAGGATTGGAAGAGGGGTTTAACCTGACTATGCAAAATAAGGCAGGGAACCATATGAATATGGATGACCATAATGGCAAGGTGGAATTTGCTAATCATACTATGACTATTGAAGCCCTGTATGTGCGGCTGAGGCGAAGGAAAAGCCCAAAGTTTATTGTGATTGACAGCCTCCAGTACTGGGGTATTACTTACCCACAGTACCAAAAGCTTAAGGAGGATTTCCCGGATAAGAGTTTTATCTACATCAGCCATGCTAAAGGGCGTGACCCTGACGGGAAAACAGGACCTAAGATTCAGTATGACGTGGATATTAAGGTTTGGATGGAAGGTGGTGTGGCTCATGTAGCGAGCAGGTACCATATGCGGGGTGATCAATTTTTTGTGATTGACCCGGTGAAGGCTAAGAAGTACTGGGGCAGGAAGCTGAAAGGGATGGTTTCTTAGAGTAGAAAGTAGGTTGAAAAGTCAAAAGTCAAAAGTTAAAATTCAAAAACAGTGTTTTATGAGTAAGAGTTATGAGGAGCTGAAGGTGATGGAGCGTGAGTTGATGATTTGGGATCATGTATTGATTGCGGTGGTGGGTTATTTGGGGTTTTATGGGGTGGTGGCGTTGGTGATTTTTGGGTGTTTGAATGGGCTTTAAAAGGGTTTTAAAAATTGATTATGGATACTAGTTACATGGCTGCGCCTGGGATGAAAAGAGAAAAGGTAATTGTAAATATCAGTATGGCTACATTAATGAACTATGTGAGTTTAGCCTTTGATGTGAATGTAAATGACTTAAAAAGTAATAGCAGGCGGCACAGGATATTATTAGCCCGTAACGTGCTTTGGAAGGAGTTAAGAAACCGCAATTATTCTGTTACTGAAGTAGGTAAAATAACCGGACATGATCATAGCTCTGTAAGTGTTGCAATGAGGAAATATGAGGCTACGGTATTGAACTCGGAATGGGCTAGACAATGCATTGAAAGGCTTAAGAAGTATATTAATGTTTATGAATGATACAAACGCTATAGCGATATGGGAAAAACAATAGCATCCTTCCAGGTTAAGATTAACCGGCAGCGAATGGAGGAACTGGCGAAGGCTTATGATGACCTGATGATGAGAATGACCTATGAGAATGCTCATGAATACCTGCTGGCAAATATTGCATGGGAAATGAGTACACGGCTGGATAAGGAGCTGGCGAATGAGAAATGGGAGAATAAAACTTTTGGGTTTAGCAATAGTGAAATTCTGGGTTTTGTGCTGATATGGAAGGATTACCAGCCTAATCATATGCCCTATGCGGCTGAGATTATCAGGGTAATTGTAGACTCTAGTTTTAAGACTCACTTAAATAATAAAATGATCAATGGCTGAGGTGGATATGGGATTACTGGATTGTGCTATGACTGAAATGGCACAAATTAAAGATGCGCTGGTGGCACGAAATGAGGAGCTGAGGGCGAAAGGGGTACAGGAGCCGGTAGGCAGGGATAAGGAAAGGGATGTGCTGATGGAGCGGATGAAGGGGGCTTTGGGGAGGGTAAACCGTGTGCTGGGTGTGGGTGAAGAGTGCGAGAAAGAACGGGAAATAAAGCTTTCGTTAGAAAGCCGCAGGAATAGATTGCAGAAACACAGTCCAG
>CAIWHI010000766.1 GCA_903912435.1 uncultured Bacteroidota bacterium
AATGATTGAAATTGGGGCATAGAGTCAAAAGTAATCAACCTTATTTAGATTAAGGCAATTCCCTACTCCACCACAAACCTGATAATCTTATTTCCTAATGACGAATGAATATTCAATAAATAAGTGCCGCTCGCTAATTGTCCTGGTTGAATGAATTCGTTAATATTCCCCTTAGTATTAGTTATCGTTTTACTGTAGATAACCCTGCCCGGCATATCAGTAATATCCAGTCTAATAGGATCATTACTATTACCTATGCTACCCTTAATATAAAACTTACCATTATTAGGATTGGGAGTTAGAGCAAAATCTACAAACTGACTATTGGTATTGCTTACACCCTCAGCGCCCACATAAATACCTACTGAATTAAAAGTAGAATACCCAGAACACAATCCGGAACTGGTAACAATACAGGTAATAGAATCACCATTGTGTAGACTATCGGTAATATAGGAATTGGTAATAGCATCTACCACCACAATATTATTCACCATCCATTGGAAAACAGGCGACACACCACCATTTAACACTGTAGCCACAAATGTATCAACAGTAGCAAAAGGAATATCAAATCCGGGGTTGGCGTTAATACTTACAACTGGAATGGCAGGATCAAGGACAGTTATTAAATGACTATTAATAGCACTATCAGGCAGGGCGCAACTCGCATTGCTCTTCATGATTACAGAAACCATATCCAAATTAACCGGTAAATAGGTAAAGCTACTTCCTGTACCAGTAATAATGCCATTCACCTTCCATATATATGTTGGTGCACTACCACCATTAATAGGAGTAGCTAAAAAGGTAACATTCACTCCACCACAAACAGTATCACCCGAACCATGGTAGGTACTAACTGAAGGGATAACTGAGGAATTAATGTTTACCAGTTTAGTAACAGTTCTGGATGTGCAGGCATTTGTAATAGTATAGCTAATAATATCTGTACCTGGGAAAACACCAGTCAATATACCACCTGATACTGTAGCATTTGTATTGGCTGCCCTCCAGGTTCCACCTGCGCTGGCGCAGTAAAGTGTATCATGGGCTGTATTACAGAAGGTTGTGTTTCCTACTATTGGATTAATTCCTATTGCATTTGACACTGAATTTGTCATCACCACCGGATTATCATCAAAATAAATACCCACCCTATTGGTAATAGTTACACCATCGGTCAATGTTTGTTTAGCTTTCACTTTGAACATCAGCATACCAATACATTGGTTATGGTGGGTACTGTCTAACAGGTTGATATTTGGAAAATCGAATTTCACAATATTATGTCCTAAATAAGTTGAGTAGGTAATATTCATTGATGCAGTAGCTGTTATCAATCTGAGGCTCCTGATGTCAATATTATCAGATAATGTATCCAGGATGGTAATATTGGTAGCCGTATCGTTACCTGTATTTTCAAAATTAACTGTGTATTGCAACCAGGTACATGGCAGTATTAAGCCGCCAGGTAATACTGATAGTTCATTGGGGTCGTAGGAAGACTTTACAGTATCAGTAGTATTTGTGTAATTATTTGTCATATCTGTATCTCCCACTGTAGGTAAAATACTAGTAGAAGTTATTGATGTATCACCAGGAGTTAACCAGGTAGAAGGTACTGTAAGCCAATAGTTAATTTGAAATGGCACATTAGTACAGGTAATTGAAGGTACTATCCAGGTAGCAGTATGCCCAGAAATGGTATTTGGTAATGGTATTGTAGAATTTAAATCATACTTATCACTAAAGTTGAGTGTAACCAAACCAGTTTGTGGGTAGGAAAAATTATTATTTACTGTTACAATCCCTTGGGCCTGATGTCTGCCTGAAATAAGGCTAGAATGAATTTCCAAGTCAAAATTTGATCCACCGCTCAATGAAAATGCACAATATTTTACCGGGTAATTATTAACTAAAGCTTGTATAGTATCTGTAATAATCCCAGTTGAGGGACATGAAGGTAAAAAGCCATGAGGGATATAAACTACCTTAAAATGATATATGGTACCAACCGGCCCATTGGCTTTATAATATAGTCCGCTTGTTACAGATATTGTATCAATAACAATGCCGTTAGAGTCAACCTGCACTAATAAAGGTAATGCCACCGGAAAATCACCAGTATTATACGTACAGTTTAAATCATGGTCGAAATAATACTTCACTGGCAAAATACGACATGCCAAAAACTCATAATTAAAGGATATTGAGTCTTGTGCTACCCCACCCAGAAACAGTACATGCTTTATTGAGTAGGTACCAGGATTTGAATATGCATGATATATATCTGCTCCATAGATTGTAGTCATTGTCAAAGGGGAGGTATTTACTGTTCCGTCTCCAAAATATGTAGTAACAGTAAAAGCTGAAGATGCCCCACATGCACTAATATAGAAGTGAGCACTATTACAAACAGTATCTACTATAGTAATAATTCTATGAGATGCAATAAAGCTACGCACTGTAATATGGGTGATCGATGAGTAAGCATATAAACCTGAGCCAGGACAAGTCACCTTTATTCTATAAAAAGTAGATACAGTTGGATTAACTAAACAATTGCTATAAGTACTTCCAGAAATATTTGTCCAGGTGGCACCATCAAGCGAATATTGCCATTGTAAAATTATGCCACACGCCGATGAATAACCAGATGCATATAATGAATCGCTACTGCCTACACATATTGATGAGATAACTGCCGAAACAGTTCCACCAACAGGGGTACCAGAGCATAGCGATATTATACTGACCGGAGTAGTTCTATAGCAAGAGCCTAACGTGTAAGTAATAATAGCTGTTCCTGCCGTTATCCCTGTTACCGTACCGGTGACAGAGCCAATACTAGCAATACCTGTATTACTACTGCTCCATAAGCCCGATGCATAAGAATCACTTAATATTGAAAATGAGCCTGAACAAACTGTTGTAGTTCCTGAAATGGCACCAGGAGAAACCAATAGACTACCAGTCCCATTCATACTATTAATACATCCGGTTATAGTATCCATAGCCCTTGCAGTAAAATTCCCAGGTACGCTAGCAACACCAAAATCAATAGCGGCCCCAGTGCCGTTGGCACTTGTATAAATTACCCCTCCTGTATAAATAGAATATAATTTCGATAATTGAGATCCACTTAAAGTTAAATGCGCCCCTACTGATGCACAAACTGTATCAGTGCCACCAGTAAAATGAAGAGTATAGGTAGTAGGTATGGGGTTAACAGTTACTGTAGTTGTAGCTGTGCCACATGAGCCACTTGAAGTAAAAGTAATTATAGATGTTCCTGCAGAGATAGGGTTAACAATACCAGATGTAGCTCCAATTGTTGCTATGGCAGGATTACTACTTGACCAGGTACCTCCACCATCGGTCAATGTTGATGTGGTACCTGCACACAAATGGGTACTGCCACTAATTGCAGGAACAAGATTTACAACAGCCACATTAATAGTGCTATAGCACCCGGATGATAATCTATAGCTGATTGTAGATGTACCAGATACCAGACCCGACACTATACCACTTGAAGTGCCAACTGTAGCAATGCTCGTGTTACTACTGCTCCAGGTACCACCGGTAACGGTATTATAAAGATTTGCAGTAGCCCCTGCGCATACTGATGATGCTCCTGTAATACCTGCAGGTGACGCCAAAACAGTAATTGACGGTATCCCCGACATTGTACTGGTGCAGGTAGTTAATGTATTTACTGCAACCACATGGTAGGTGCCTGATACTGATTGTAACCCAAAATCTAAAGTACTTCCTGTTCCTGATATTGGAACACCTATAGAAGAAGATCCCAAATACAACTGGTAAACCACAAAAGATTCAGAACCACTTAATACCAGGTCGAGCCCGGCACTGCCTGCACATATTGCACCGCTACCACCTACAA
>CAIWHI010000767.1 GCA_903912435.1 uncultured Bacteroidota bacterium
AAAAAGGGCTAAGCACAGCACCATCCATGGGGTGAGATAAAATGCCTCAAGAGTGAAGGTGGAAATGAAGTATATGGCACAGGCATAGATGGCATATTTTTGTTGGCCGGTATTGATAAAACTTTGTGCAGATAATAGAATTAGGGTGATAAACAAGAGTCCTTGCAAAAAATGATAGGAAGGTTCCCATACCACTACCTCTGATAGATAAGGTGAGAGGGTGAAAAGTACTACCCCAATAAAGGCGATTACCTTACCATTTATTACTCCGGTATCACTTAAAAGTCGGGATAACAATTTGAAGATAAGCGTAGCATTAACCACATGTAGGGTAATAAACAGTAAGTGCCATAGCCATGGGTTGATGCCAATAATATGGTAGAAGATCCAGGTAGCCAATTGGGTGAACTGGTAGAGGCTATGTGCCTCGAAATGGGTACGGTTGATAAACTCTAGAAAGGAATGATTCTTGACCTGGTCGAGCCAACCTGTGAAATCGGTAACGAAACCCGCCTTTGCAGCCGGAAAATACAGAGCGAATATCAGCAGCCACAGGCTTGCAAATACCGTAGTGGTATTCAGGGTTTTCCAGAAGGGCCGGGGAGCTATATCCTTATTCAACATTTTAGTATTAAACGCGCTAACAAATATACTTGCTTCTACCTTATCGTGTGTTTTTATCCTAAACCCTTTATTAGCGTATGTTTTACCCGTCAATAATAGAATTTAACAAGATTCTATATAGGCATATACTATAGAAGATTTACGCTATTTACAATTTATCTGTAATTTCAACGCCGGAAACACAAACTATGTTATCAAAAACCACAAAGGCAACATTGCTTATTGCCGAGGACGAAGAAAGCCTTCGCGAGGCGTTGAAACTAAACCTTGAACTTGAGGGTTATGAGGTAACAGCAGTTGATAATGGCCCGGCTGTAGTAAGAACGGTGAAAAACGAGTATTTCGACCTCATAATTCTAGATATTATGTTGCCCGAAATGGATGGTATCACTGTTTGTGAAACCATAAGGATGCAACACAATGATGTACCAATACTCTTTTTGAGTGCCCGTAATACCGGTGCAGACCGTGTAGAGGGCCTGAAAAAAGGTGGTGATGACTATATGACTAAGCCCTTCAACCTGGAGGAGCTATTGCTGCGGGTAGATAAGCTGGTGACCAAAAACAAAAAGATTAAGGAGCCACAGAGCCGCCCGGATATTTATGAGTTTGAGGGTTGCAAAATTGATTTTGCCGCCCATGAGTGCGTAGACAAAAACAGTGAAACCCAGGAGCTGAGTAAAAAAGAAGCCGCCCTACTGAAACTATTGATAGAGCACGAAGGTGAAGTAGTATCCCGTGAGCAGATATTGCAGATTGTATGGGGATATAATGTTTACCCCACCACACGTACCATTGATAACTTTATCCTCAATTTCCGTAAGTTTTTTGAGGTAGATAGCCGTAACCCTAAGCATTTCCATAGCATAAGGGGGATTGGGTATAAGTTTACGAAGTAGAGTGGGGGGTGTTTTAACCGGACGGAGGTTTTGGAAGAAATCCCACCATCTCACCACTTTAACTCAATAGTGGAGGCCTCACCCCCGACCACTCTCCAAAAAGAGGGGTGACAACGCAGTCAAGAGCATTGGTTAATATGTGCTTAAATCAGCTATGAGCCTGAGGTCGAGCTTCGGGTTGAATATTTTTAATTTTCTATTGCAATTCCTTCCTGAACCGCCCAAGCCATCTGACCGCTGTTAGCGGTACTTATGGCCTGGGCTATCTTTTGCTTGTCCTTTTTGTCTTGACCTGATACAAATCAAATCAATTTCAAAAATATTTTTTTCTTTTTTTCAGACCTTTTTTTCTCCATTTATCTATCTGATAATCAATGTGGAGTGTTGGAATTTAGGTTATTAATTCCCTATGGTTTGTATTTACCAGGGGATTCTTTTGTGTTTTGTTAAATCCAACAACAATAGTTGTGCGTATGTTATTATGGCGCCAATCATTAAAGACAAATCTTTTAACAACACTTAACAAAAAATCTAAATCAAATTGTATGAATAAACTTAACTATTTTAAGAGACTGAGATTAATACCGGTCTTTTTGGGATTAATGGCAATGGGCACTACAGCCCTTGCTTCGAGCCATAGGGAGGCCCCACTAATATCAAATGATCCCCAGGCCGATAATACCGATTTATATGTTTTTCGTAGTCCTGATGATACGAATACGGTCACTATTATCGCCAACTACATCCCTTTTGAGAGCCCCGAAGGCGGGCCAAATTATTTCACATTCGGTACCAATGTGCGCTATGAGATACACATCAAAAACAGAACCACTACTACCGGTGATGATATAACCTATAGGTTTACATTCTCAGCATTAAACCAGGATACTACTACATTTTTTAATATCAGGCTGGGTAGGCAAAATATTAAAACCACGTATACCTGCCAGAAAAGTATGGATGGCGGCCTTACCTGGACTACTATAGTTAGCAATGGCATTGTACCCCCGTCTAATATTGGCCCGAGGTCAATCCAGAATACTACTGTAGGACTTAGTGCGCCAAATTATTTAAGCCTAATGACAGCAGCTATTAATACTGCTTCAAGTGGTGAAAAGGTTTTTTGTGGACCTGTGGATGATCCTTTCTTTGTGGATCTGAGTGGGGCTTTCGACCTGGGTAATTTTCGTCCGGCCGGGTTAAGTACTGCAAATGTTGCCAAGGATGGCCTGGCACGTTTCAACTGCCATACTATAGCCATAAAAATCCCTATAAGTTTGTTGCAGAAAGACGGGATGGGTGTTTCATCAGCTACAAGTATTTTGGATGGTAATTATGTAATAGGGGTTTGGGCTTCTGCCAGCCGCCAGCAAATTAAGACAATAGCATCGGGTAATGAAAGTTATTCTGGTACATGGGTGCAGGTTTCCCGTTTGGGTATGCCACTGACCAATGAGGTGGTAATACCAGTGGGGATGAAGGACAGATGGAATGCTTCAAATCCATCGGCTGATGCACAGTTTGCCAAGTATTTCTCCAATCCTGAATTGGCAATTTATATGGATAATAGCCTTTATGGCAGCGCGGTTCCATCCCTTAATGCAATACGTATACAAACCAATTCATTAGGTGCTTTCGACTTCCGTAATAACCGCAAGGGGCTGTGGGCATTGAAGGGTTCAACTGCAGTTGCTGGGACAGCATTGGATGATGCCATATTTGGTACTATACTTTTACCAGATAGTATGAGCCCGAGGGCAGTAGATATCCTGCCTATTTTCTATACAGGTGTTCCTAACCTTGCGCCCTACCAATTGGCAACAGGCAAGCCAACTGGAAATCCATTGGCTAAGGGCAAACCATTTATCAATAATTTCCTGCCTACCCTGGGTGATATGCTCCGCCTGAATATGGCTGTACCGGTTACCCCACGTAATGACCCTAATTTCAGTTCACTGGGTATAGTGAAGGCTGCTGCAATAGGACTAACAGTAGCCATGTATGGTGATACAAGTCTGCAATTCATACCCAATATGGATGGATTCCCTAATGGCCGTCGTTTAGAAGATGACGTAACCACTATTGAACTTCAGGCTGTGGGTGGGGTAGCATTGGCTGCAATAGGCCTGTGGTATGATGATTATGTATTAGGTAGTTCACCAGTTACAACTGATCTTGGAAATGTACTGGCTTTCAATGCAGGTATTACACATAATGACACCACATTCCAGGCGTCATTCCCATATGTGCAACAACCATGGCGTGGATATGACCACACCCTTCAAGCAAGGTTCTAAATAATTGGCAGTACTGTTTTGGGTTTAATGAATTATATATTAAGCTCAAAATGTCCAGCCAGTATCAATCAAACTTCAAAAAACATACAGAAAAATGAAAAATATTTTAAGCAAATTCTTTGTGGCTGCGCTAATATGCCTGTTACCACAAATACAAGCAACGGCCTCATCGCATAGGGAGGCACCACTAATATCAAATGATCCATTGGCCGACAATACCGATTTGTATGTGTTCAGGAGCCCTTGCGATACCAATAAAATAGTGATCATAGCCAATTATATCCCTTTTGAGCATCCGGGCGGTGGGCCAAACTGGTTCAATTTTGGGCAGAACATACGCTATGAAATCCACATTAAGAACAAGGCTACAGGTGCGGCTGATGATATTACCTACCGTTTTACGTTCACCCAGGTTCACCAGGATACCACTACCTTTTTCAATATCAGGCTAGGTAAGCAAAATAGTATGGACAGGTATACCTGCGAGCGCAGTATGGATGGGGGTGTTACATGGACTACAATTTATACAAATGGTATAGTACCACCACCAAATATTGGCCCACGATCCATACAGGGTGGTGCAGGCCTTGGAGCTACAGCAGGATACGACAGTATAATGATGGCTGCAGTTTCAATTGCCTCAACCGGTGAAAAATTGTTTTGTGGGCCTGCCGATGATCCATTCTTTGTAGACCTGGGAGGTGCATTTGATGTAGGTGGTTTCCGCACAGCAGGAAGGGATGGTTTGGCTAAATTCAATTGCCATTCAATAGCTTTAGAAATACCAATTTTTACTTTGCAAAAGACAGGTTTGTCTGTTAGCGGTGCAACAAGCATACTTGATCCTAATTTCGTGATAGGAGTATGGGCTTCTGCAAGCCGTCAGGCAATTACCACGTGCTATTTTATCTGGAGTATTCATATAGATGACTTTTAGCTAATTAGTTCATATTATCCAAAGTGGA
>CAIWHI010000768.1 GCA_903912435.1 uncultured Bacteroidota bacterium
ATTGGTGTTGGGTTCACGGTAATGGTAAATGTTTGCGTAGCACCAGGGCAGCTATTAGCTGTAGGGGTTACAGTAAACACTCCAGATATTGGTGATGTACCTGAATTAGTAGCTGTAAATGATGGAATTGTTGAACCTGAACCAGATGAAAATACGCCTATTGAGGTATTATTATTATTCCATGTATAACTTGTACCAGAAACGTTTGATGTAAATACCTGTGCTGATGTATTAGCATTGTTACAAACTGTTTGTGCAGTTGGTGTTACAGTCATTACAGGTACAGGGTTTACTGTAATTGTAAATGTATTTATAGGACCCACACAACTATTAGCATTTGGGGTTACTGTAAATACTCCCCTTGTGGCAGTATTACCTGTATTTGAAGCAGTAAATGAAGCTATTGAACCACCTACTCCACTTCCACCTATACCGATAGTGGTATTATCATTATTCCATGAATAAGTAGTACCACTTACACCAGATGAGAACACCTCACTTGTAGTATTGGCATTGTGACATACTGTTTGTGCAGTAGGGGTCACAGTCATAATTGGTGTTGGGTTCACCGTAATGGTAAAGGTTTGTACCGCACCTGCACAGCCATTGGCTGTTGGGGTTACCGTAAACACACCTGCGGCTGAGGCAGTACTGGTATTTGTAGCAGTAAAGGATGCAATGGTAGCTCCTGTGCCGCTGGCACCTACTCCTATAGTAGTATTGTTATTGCTCCATGCATAGGTAGTACCACTAATATTGGATGTAAAAACTTCGGAAGTTGTATTTGCATTATGACAAACAGACTGTGCAGTTGGTGTCACTGTCATGACAGGAGTAGCATTCACCGTCACATTTACAGTCATGCTTGCCGTTGCAGTCCCGTCGCTCACCTGTATCACAAAATTATCTGTGCCGCTATATCCACTTGTGGGTGCATAGGTAAGGCCTGAAGGCGTAATTGAAGTGCTACCAGAGGATGCAGTGGTATTAAAGCCGCCCAGTGTTCCGTGTGTGGGAGAAGTCGTCACGGACCAAGTTTCTGTCTGGCTTGCATCAATATCACTCACTGTCAGCGATGAGTTAATTGAGGTAGCACCTGCCCCCTCGCATACGGTTAATGTTTGTGGGCTACTATTGGCAAAAATCGGTGGTGTATTTGAACTTGGTAGAGTAAAATTCCCCGGAAACGTTGCCAAACCTGTAGTCCCAGTACCCGTCGTCCAGTTACTGGGGTTATTTACTGAAGCCCTAGCTGCTGCAATTGTTGCAAATCCGCTTATGGGTCCGCTATATGCACAATACGTGGTATTTGCAGGTAGTCCGCTTAACTGGTTAGCAGTCCCAAGGTCGGATGGTTGATATCCTTTAAAATTACTAACAGAGCCACTTGTCAGCCATGTTGATGATCCAAATAAACCTCCATAACACATGCCATAAAGTATCGTACCATTAAAGGTCGCCGCAGATGATGAACTGGTGTTAAAATCATTTGATCCTGCATATTGGAATGCAAATACATTTCTTCCAAGGTTGCTAGTGTTGAAAGAGAGGCCAGTACTCCCAAATCCCACAGTACCGAACGTTATTGTTCCAGTATTCGGCAATAGGGATGAGGAACCAAAATTTGAGCCTAGGATACTGACTACAGTTCCTTTTACCAGGCCGCCGCTTCCCGCCGTCCAATATAGCCCTTGGTTGGGATTTGTATTCGAATTTCCGCTTGCATTGGAAGAAATCCCTGCATTGAAATCATTGATGGTAAATTTTATTACCGTACCCGGCGCAAGGTCAACGTACGTAATAAATGCAAAACCAGCGGTTCCAGAGTTTACGTTGCCATCAATGCCAACAATTGAAACGTCCCCTTGGCTAAGCGTCGTCTGGGCATTGACTTCAGAAAACACTGATGTGAACTGTATTATAATAAGAGCAAATAAGACTCTTTTAATAAAGTTTGTAATTAAATCAGTAAATGAATGTTTAAAGAAAATAGAAAAAATGCGAAACATAGAAACCAGATTGGATGGAAAAATCATTGTTAAAATTCCACTAAATAATTGATGGTGAAAGGTAGTACGCAGTTTGGATTTCAAAACTTACTTTTATATGAAATGCACCATATTCAGGATGAAATGCAAAGTGCATTAATTGTACTTTTTAATAACGTATATATTGAAATTATTTTTTACTCTATTCCGCGAGATGCCAAACCTTAATAACGGAAAAATGAAACCGATAATCGCACATACATAAGGTGCATTATGCACACCCCTAAGCCAATAAATCAGTAACCCGACAAATAAGCAGATGCCCGAAGACAACATCATTTCGGGAAGTTTTGATATGAAAGACAGTTTGGGCAAATTTTTCATATAGCAATCTTTTATAGGAAAAATTCATTTTAAAAATAATATACACTCACCCCCCCGCAATGAGGGTGTAAAACAAACTGTGTCAAAGTCCGCAAAATAGTGGAACTTTAAAAACACGGTAAATGAAAAAAACAAGCAAATTGTTTGAG
>CAIWHI010000769.1 GCA_903912435.1 uncultured Bacteroidota bacterium
AAAAATACCTGTTGATGGATTAGGGCTTATTTTTATTATGGCATTATTGACAGAAACATCTTTGGTACTTAAAATAGAATCACATGTTGCTATGGAAAATACATTTATAGTGGTCGAAACTACTTCACCACAAGTGGAGGTAAAAGTAATATTTACTGTACCTGTAGCAACTCCGGTAACCACTCCTGTTGCAGCATTAATAGTAGCTATGGCAGCATCGCCGGTACTCCATGTTCCTGTTGCTATATTACTCAATGTAGTTGATGATCCTATACAAACTGTTGTTGGTCCTGAAATTGCGGATGCTGCAGGCATAACAGTTACAACTGAGGTGGTTGTATTACAGCCATTATAAAATGAAATTGTATCCATACCTGCGGTAAGTGCTGAAATTGGTTGAATATTACTGTTACCGGCACTTATAGATGCAACAATAGTATTAGTGGCTGTCCAAGTATATGGAGGTATACCAAAACCAAAGTCATAGGAAGAGTCTACAAGTGTAGTAGTACTGCCTAAACATAATGAGAGAGACCCCGATATAGTTCGTGGCACACCCAAAACCGGAAGTGTAAGTGATTGAGAGCCACATGCCGAATTGTAATGGATAGTTACCACACCTGTGTCTAAAAAATTAAGTGTTGTGCTTGAACTTACTGCACCTCCTACAGTGGCAATGGCTGTATTGCTACTGCTCCAAGTACCATAGCTGTTTGCAGGCCAGTTATCACCTACGGTGGCAATGTAAATTGGCATACTTCCACCACTACAACCATAAGGTGAAATCCCTGCACTGGCAAACCACATATCAGATGTGATTCCGGCATCGAAGGTTTCGTATTCAAAGGTATCTTTCAAAGTTGCTATTCCACAGATATTGGTATATGTAATTGTAATCACACCTTCGTTCATGGTAACATAGCCTAACGTATCTATACTTCCCGATCCGGATGCAGACCAAATACCATATGCCGAAGAATCAAATGCTGTAAATGCCAAAGTGCCACCACCCGGTGTAGGGTCACTATCACAATTAATTGTTCCGACACCGGGTGTAGTTATTGTTATTGGGCTTGGAGTAGCTATAACCGTTATCGGCTTAGTGGTGTAGCTTGGTCCTAAAAAGTAAGATATTGTAGCAATGCCTGCACTGATACCTGTTACCACGCCACTTGTGGTAATAGATGCGATGGCTGCATTACTACTAGTCCAAGTACCACCTGATGAATCATCATGCATTGTGGTAGTAATGCCAACACATAGGGTAGTGCTACCTGTTATTACACTAAAGTAGGTTCGTACTTTACATATTTTGTTATTTCCATAATCTGCAATATATACATTACCACTTGGGTCTACCACTACATCAGTAGGATAATTTAATTCAGCTACAGTTGCGGGAATACCATCACCTAAACTACCAAAATAGCCATTGCCTGCAATAGTGCTTATAATACCACTACTATTTATCATGCGTATGCGGTTATTATTTTCATCTGCTATAAGCAAATTACCACTTGCATCTACTGCGAGTCCAGATGGAATATATAAATTTGCAGCGGTCGCCGGACCGCCATCACCGCTATAGCTTGCTATTCCTGTACCTGCAATAGTTGTAATTATACCACTACTGTTTACTTTACGTATATGATCATCATCGCATGATATATACAAATTACCACTAATGTCAATAGTAAAACCTTGTGCACCATTTATTGCTTCTCCTGTAGCAGGTACACCATCACCAGTGTAAATAGGTATGGGATTACCGGCAACTGTTGTAATGATACCACTACTATTTACTTTGCGTAAACGATAAAAATCAAGAATATACACATTGCCACTTGCGTCAACT
>CAIWHI010000770.1 GCA_903912435.1 uncultured Bacteroidota bacterium
ATCGCATCAAAGCCCAGAAATAGGCATAAAAGACCTTTTAAGATGGTACCTGTCCACCAGGCCGGTTTTGATATTGTATTCTTTGTTTCCATTATTAACTAGTTAATTGAGGTATAGTATAGTTAATCATCCACATTACCCCAAACTTATCCTGGCACATACCAAAGTAGGCCCCCCAGAAAGTTTTATTCATGGGCATTTCTATTTTGCCTCCTTTCGATAATGCTTGAAAAAGCGAATCAGCTTCTTTTTCATTGTCAGCCTGCAGGCAGATATGGTAATTATTGCCAAAGTTTATTTCGCCCCGTTCACCCAGGCCATCTGTAGCCATTAATACAGTATGTGGCGTTAATCTTAGAGATATATGTATAATCTTCTCCTGATTTTCAGGGCTCATTTTATCCCCTCCCGGCATGTCCTTATACCGCTGTAATAGTAGGAACTCCCCACCAAAAATAGATTTATAGTAGGTAAAAGCCTCCAAGCTGTTACCATTGAAATTCAAATAAATATCTGCTCCCTGCATTGTAAATGTTGTTATGTGATTGCAAAAATATAGGTTATTTACATTATTGGCCTGTGTAAATACGACATACTGGTGATGGTATTTGCGACAATTAGTTTTGCTAATTTTGTTTCGCTTAATCTACCTGATTATGATACAAATCTCCATCCTGGCTTTAAAAAATGCCAACTATGCTTCAATAGTTGATGCAAGGTCGGTTTTCAAAAAAGTTAATGAATTGCTTAGGGCTCAGGGGAAAAATGAAATCTTCAAAGTGCAAATAGTAGGGGAGAGTGGGGAGGTTATAACTGAGGAAGGGCTGTTAACAATAAAAGTTGATATTTGTTCCAATGAGGTAGTAACTACTGATTTGATAATCATTCCAGCCCTAAGGGGAGATATGTTGAGTGCGAGTTACCAGAACAGATTTATTGTTGACTTTATAGTAAAGCAATATAAGTGCAATGCAGAAGTGGCATCTCTTTGTACAGGTGCATTTTTGCTTGCATTTACTGGTCTTTTGAGTAATAAAAAATGTACCACGCATTGGCAATATGCCAATGAATTCAGGTTCTTTTATCCCGATGTCAATTTAGTAGACTCTAAAATCATAGTAGAGCATAATGGCCTATACTCCAGCGCTGGTAGCAATGCCTACTGGAATTTATTGCTCTTTTTGGTGGAAAAATATGTGAACAGGGAAATAGCAATACTCATAGCTAAGTATTTTGTTGTGAACCTTGATAAAGTAACCCAAACACCATTTATAGTATTTAATGGATTGAAGGAACATGATGACAGTGAAATATTACAAGCCCAGGAATTCATAGAGCAGTATTATTTTGAAAAAATCACTGTAGATACTCTAGCCGAAAAATTATTCCTCACCCGCCGCACATTTGAACGTAGGTTCAAAAAAAGTACCCACTGCACCCCATTAGAATATTTGCAAAAGGTGCGCATAGAGGCCTGCAAAAAGAAATTGGAATTTGGCAGGAAATCTATTGATGAGGTAATGGTTGAAGTAGGGTATTCAGATAGCCAAAC
>CAIWHI010000771.1 GCA_903912435.1 uncultured Bacteroidota bacterium
ACCTATCTTGGTGATGTGCGGGTCAATAACCTCATTGTAATAAACAAGGCTTATGTCCTTATCAATTACAATCCCATCCTTGTCAAAATTGAAAGTAGTTTCATCCTTGCTACTCAGGCTTATTTTTGTTTTTTCAATTTCTTTGAAAATTGTATAACCCAGGTTTTTCTCTAGCAGGGTAATCAGGTGACGTAGTTGTTCATTCCTACCACTGTATACATAATACTTTTCTATCTCCCTTATTACCTTCTGTACATTGAAAAAGTTCATTTTTTCCCACGATGAAATATTATCGTAGAGCATACCTGGCACCTCAAGCTTTTTGCCTGGGGTAGATTCATAAAGCGATTCTTTACCAAAGTAGGGTGTGAGTGCCTTAAGCATAAAAGCCGAATCGAAACTATCACCACCTATGTAAATACCTCCCTGGGCTATCATATCGCCCTTGCGATTTGGTTGCCTGTATTTTTCAGGGCCAAGGTTCATAATGGTAAAGTCTGATGTACCACCACCTATATCAGCTACTAAAACAGTTTCATTGGTTTTCAATGTTCGCTCATAGGCAAAGGCAGCAGCAATAGGTTCCATCTGGAATTTTATTTGCTTAAAGCCCGCTTTTATAGCTGCCTTTTCAAGCCTATCCTGGGCCAGTTTATCTTTGGTAGGGTCTTCATCAAAAAATACCGGCCTGCCGAGTATTACATTATCCACCTGCTCGCCCAAAAAGTCATCGGCCTTATCTTTCAGGTATTTCAGCACCAGGGTCACGAGGTCGGTAGCGGTATATTTTTGGTTGTAAACCCGGGTTTCGGTAAAGCTGGTGCGGGGCAGTACTCTTTTCACCGATTTCATAAACCTGCCTGCCAGGCGGTTTTCCAGATAAGCATCTATGGCCGGTTGGCCAATAAAGGAAACTAATTTACTACTATTATTGGGTAGTATGAAAAATAAAATTGATGCATCGCTAAATGTCTTGATTACTTCATTCTTTTCAATATCAAGGATTGAAAGTGCTGAGTTAGTCGTTCCAAAATCAAATCCATATACGTAATTGCCCAATTTTTGCCTGTTTTATTATTATTTAAACCTGTTTGCCCAATCTTATTCCCGATTCCGCCAAATATCCTTAACTATTTAGACTTGGGAAAATCAATTTTGTTGTGATGGGTATTTGAATAGATAAAGTAGGCCATAATTTACTTTTTAGCAGTTCTATTAGCTGCCAAACCCATCAATTCCTACATTTTCCTTATTTTTAACCGATGGCAGAAACTAAGCCCAATACTGAACCTCTTGATACCACGAATAATATCTTTCAAAAAGCGGTATCATTTGTAAAGGAAACCAATGAAAACCTGTTCCTTACCGGTAAAGCCGGTACCGGGAAAACTACGTTCCTCAAGTATATAAGAACTCAAACACGTAAACAAAGTGCCATTGTAGCCCCTACAGGTGTTGCTGCTATTAATGCAGGTGGAGAAACCATCCATTCCTTCCTGCAATTGCCTTTTGGGCCTTTTATTCCCGGTAATGCAGGTGGCTTTGGTCGCCAGCCGGGAGAAACACAAGATAAACACAGCCTGCTTGCCAATCTACGGCTACGTGAGTCTAAGCAAAAGCTGCTGCGTAACCTTGAACTATTAATTATTGATGAGGTGAGTATGGTTCGCTGCGACCTGCTCGACTCTATGGACCTGGTGCTAAGGCATGTGAGGCGCAACATGTCCCAGCCTTTTGGTGGGGTACAAATGGTTTTTATTGGCGACCTTTTTCAGTTACCACCGGTAGCCCCCGAGCATGACTGGGAAATACTGAAGCATTTTTATGCCAGCCCTTATTTCTTCGATGCCCAGGTAATCCGCCACAACCCACCAGTATACATTGAGCTCAAAAAGATTTACCGCCAGAAAGAGCAGACCTTTATAGATATATTGAATAGGGTACGTAGTGGCACTGTAGAACCTGAAGATATTAATACACTCAACCTTCAATACGACCCTAACCCACAAAAAGAAGATGGTTATATTATCCTGTCAACCCATAACCGGATAGCCGATGAAATAAACCAAAATGCATTGTCGCTACTCACTACACCGGTACATACTTTTAAGGGAGACATAAAAAATGACTTCAACCCAAAGAACTTACCAACCGAACAGGATTTAGTACTAAAGGTTGGTGCGCAGGTAATGTTTGTAAAAAACGATATTCAGGTTCCCAGGAGATATTATAATGGCAAAATTGGCAAGGTGGAAGCCATTAATTCGGCTGGAATATTTGTTAGCTTTCCCGGTGAAGGAAACGACCGCTTACAACTGGAACAAGAAACCTGGAAAAGTATGCGCTATAGTTTCAACCAGATTCTTGGGGAAATAGAAGAAGAAGAAACCGGTAGTTTCACACAATTCCCAGTGCGGTTGGCATGGGCTATTACTGTACATAAGAGCCAGGGGCTCACCCTTCAAAAAGCAGTTGTTGACCTTAGCCAGTCTTTTGCACCAGGACAGGTGTATGTAGCTTTAAGCCGTTGCACTACAATGCAGGGACTGGTTTTACGTAGTAGATTGAACATCACTAATGTAATAGTAGATGACCGGGTACTTGAATTTGCCCGACTGGAAAGTGAAGAAGATGAGTTGGAGCAATTGCTGAAAGAGAGCCGGCGTATAGCTGCTGCACAGCAACTATGCAAGATATTTACGTTTAAGGAGATTGTTATCCATACCGAACAAATGCATGCCGAATTGCTGAAACGCAAAGCAGGTGCTACTGATAAAAACGTAGAGATTAATGAATCTATTTTAAAGACCCTAAAAGAAGCCCAAACGCACGCAGAAGGCTTCCAGAGGCAAATACACAGCCTTATAGCAGGCTTGGAAGATGAACGCCTTATGGAGCGCAAAAAGGCTGCTATAGCCTATTTTAGTACCAAAGTCATCAACCCTACCTATACCTTGGTGGAACAGCACATCATCAGCCTCGGCTCATTGACCAAAGTAGCCAAACTAGTGAAACTCTGGAAAGAATTAAACATCAGGCTCAAGCATAAGAACACCGATATTCAAAAGGCTGAAGAGATTCAACCATGATAAACACGGGAGGCTACTATTAATCCATCAGCTATTTCCAATACTTCGCCCACCAGCATATCTACTTCATTTTCTACACTACGCACATATTCCATAAACACCCTTTGCTCATTGACTGTGAATGTGGTGGGTCTATAGCTTAGGGTAGGTAATCTGTTAAACGAATCCTGCCACCAAGCCCTCAAGGCTGCCTTGCCTTTTACAAGTCCGTTGGTCTCTGGTTGGCGTACTTTCAGCTTCGGGCTGTAGTGTTCTGCCTCATCATGATATAAAGCCAAAAGCTGTTCCAGATTATGGTCATTAAATGCCTGGAACCATTTCGTAGCTATTTCTATATTTTGCTGTTGTAAATCGTTATTCATGATACCGATGATTAGGGCAACAAAGTAGCACATTTTACTGTATCAGTCATACATCATGCTCTTCACGTTAATTTAGTCAATACGTTGACTATTTTTACACTAATTTAGTCAATACATTGACCAAATTTACTTAAAACCAATAATTTGGCAATCTCGCCTATCTAATTTCTAAGCCTGTTAAACGTTAATTTAGTCAATGTAACGACTATTTTTACGTTAATTTAGTCAATACGATGACCATTTTTACAATAATTTAGTCAACATGTTGACAGATTTATTGTTTTATAGTAGTTTTGTGTCATAAACTATATTTTATGGTGAACTACCAGAGGTCACTCCAAAAAAATATCGAAGAACTTATTGGCTCCAATAAGGTAATAATAATTACCGGTACCCGCCGTGTAGGTAAAACTGTATTGATTAATGCCATAAAAGAAAAGTACCTAGGCAAGTATCTTTCGCTAAATGGTGAGGATTTTGATGTTCATGAATTACTTAAAAACCGGAGTGTTGCCAACTATACACGCCTAATTGGTGATGCCACCCTATTGCTTATTGATGAAGCCCAAGCCATACCGGATACCGGTATGGTGCTCAAGCTTATGATTGACTCCATTCCTTCATTGACCATAATAGCTACAGGTTCGTCGTCCCTTGATATCATGAATAAATCAGGGGCTCCTCTCACCGGCAGGCAATACGAAACCAGTATGTATCCTTTGGCGCAACTGGAAATAGCCGGGCATGAAACCCTGCTACAAACCAACCAGAACCTTGATGAAAGGCTCATATTCGGTAGTTACCCAGAAGTGCTGAACCTCAAAACTATAGCACAAAAAACCAGCTATCTATCTCAACTGGTGCAATCATATCTACTAAAGGACATCCTCGCTTATGATGGTATCAGGCACTCTGAAAAGATATATAGCCTGCTGCGCTTAATAGCCCGCCAATCGGGCAGCGAAGTCTCGTACACTGAATTAGGGAACAAACTAGGTATGAGTAAAAACACTGTTGAAAGCTATCTGGACCTATTGTCTAAGGTATTCATTATCTATAAAGTGGGTGCATATGGTAATAACCAGAGGAAAGAAATATCTAAAGGGGTAAAGTGGTACTTCTTCGATAATGGTATTCGCAATGCAATTATCAACGATTTCAGGTTACCTCCTTTGCGGGAGGATATGGGAATATTATGGGAAAACTACCTGCTCTATGAGCGCATTAAGAGCAATGCCTATAAAGGAATTGATGCCCAATACTATTTTTGGAGGACCTATGACCAGCAGGAAATTGACCTGATTGAATACTCCAATGGTCAGACCTGCGCATTCGAATTTAAACTTTCTCCAAAAGCAAAGGCTAAGCTACCAGAGTTCTTTGCCAAAACATACCCCGGAGTTCCCTTTACCAAGATATCCAGAGATAATTATTTAGACTGGATTTTATGATAGGAAAGTGCCTAAACCTTAAATAGCAAACCTGCCCTATATTCAAAGGCAGGTTTGCTATTTCTATAACCAAGTAGTAATTAATTCATTTTAGCTGGTACTATCAGTAAGAATTCAGGGATTTTTACTGTTAGCTTCTTTTTATTAAAGAGGTTCTCTATCAGGTAAGAACCATACATTTTGCCAATATCGCTGTGCATATTTGAGGCTGATGTGTATTGGTAACTACTACCTGGTGTAATAACAGGTTGCTGCCCCACTACCCCATCGCCTTCCACTTCCCTATGCGTACCATTACTATCAACTATGTGCCAATGCCTGCTCAACAATTTCACAGGATAGATAGTAAGGTTCTCGATGGTAATTCTATATGCGAAAAGGTACTCTGAATTTAATGGATTGGATTGCATGGGTTGGTAAAAACTCTCTACCATAATATTTACACCTTCTGTGACTTGTTGCACCATAAGAGACAAATTATTAGTAATTCAAAGGTATGCTAAATGTATTAAATAATATACTTTTTATAGTAAATCTTTTACAAAACCAAGCACCAGGTCTTGCTCATATCCTTTCTGTAGTAAGTACCTATATAGCTTACCCTTACGTGCCAGGCTACTCCTGTCCTTTTTCAATTCCTCTGCCTTTTTAGTAGCCAGCCTTTCCAGAGTTTGTATATATTGCTCATCATCTATTTCCTTCATTGCCTTCTTGATGCAATAGTCCGATATCTTCCTGAGTTTTAATTCTTGCTTTATCTTAACCCTACCCCAATGCTTTATCCTGAACTTACCACCTGCAAACAATACAGCAAAGCGTTCTTCATTGAGTACCCCATTTTCTATAAGTAAGCTAATCTGTCTTTCAACATCAGGTGTGGTAAACCCTAATTCATAGAGTTTGTTCCGCACCTCCATATGGCAGCGCTCCTGATACTTACAATAATGAAGAATTGAGGCTTCAAGCATACCCTATTTATCTCCTACTCGCTTTTTATCAATTATAGCAAAAAAAACACAAAAAACACAAGTTTTTTGCCTTAAGTGCTTTTTTTGCGTTTATTTTATTTTGTCCCTACCTTAGTAGGGAATTATTCAATTTTAAAAGGCTATAATTTGGGCTATTTAGCGACCCATATACACCATAAGAATTTGCACATCGCTAGGGTTCACGCCACTTATCCTGCTTGCCTGTCCCAAAGTTCTTGGCTTAATTTTTTGTAGTTTTTGTCTTGCCTCGGTTGAGATAGCAGAAAGCTTATCGTAATTGAAATTCTCAGGAATCATCAACTCTTCCAGAGTCGACATCTTTTTCACCAGCTCCTGCTCCTTCTCAATATACACATCATACTTCATCTGGATTTCCACCTGTTCCAATATCAGCGGGTCAGCTTCATTAATAGCATCATTGAGTGCAGGTATGGCTGTCATCATTTCCTTGATACCAATTCCCGGCCTTAATAATAATTTACCCGCCTTAGTCTTATCTAACAGAACGCTGGAATCCTTATCAATCAAAAACTGGTCTGTCATTTCCTTATTTAGGGTAAAATCAGCCAATAGTGCTTTGATTCGTGCAACTTTATCCTTCTTAGCATTCATAAGGTCAAGCCTTTGGTCTGATGCTAAGCCTATTTTATGTGCCAATTCTGTTAAACGTAGGTCAGCATTATCCTGCCTGAGCAATGTCCTGAACTCTGCCCGGCTGGTAAACATCCTATAAGGTTCATCAGTACCTTTATTAATAAGATCGTCAATAAGCACACCTATATAGGCCTCACTCCTCTGTAACACTACAGGCTCTTGTTCATGAGCATTTCTACTCGCATTAATTCCTGCCATCAGACCCTGACAAGCTGCTTCTTCATACCCTGTGGTACCATTTATCTGACCTGCAAAGAACAAATTCTTGATTAATTTAGTTTCCAAGGTGAATTTCAACTGTGTTGGTGGGAAATAGTCGTACTCAATGGCATATCCTGGCCTGAAAAACTTACAATTCTCGAAACCGGCCACCATTCTTAAAGCCTTATACTGCACATGTTCGGGTAAAGAAGTACTAAACCCATTCACGTATATCTCCACCGTATTCCAACCCTCTGGTTCTACAAATAACTGATGCCTGCTTCTATCTGCAAAGCGACTTATCTTATCCTCAATACTCGGGCAATACCTGGGACCACTACCTTTTATTCGTCCCTGGTACATAGGTGATTGTTCAAAGCCTGTTTTCAGTATTTCATGCACCTCAGGACTGGTATAAGTAACCCAACAACACCTTTGTGCCTCAGTTTTAATCTTTTCTATGGGCAAATAACTGAATCCTACCACTTCCTCATCACCATCCTGTATCTCCATTTTAGAATAATCAAGGCTTCTGCCGTCTATCCGAGGTGGAGTACCTGTTTTAAGCCTTGCACTTTCAAAGCCATATTCCACTAGCTGTTCAGTAATACCAGTAGCACCCTTTTCACCCATTCTTCCACCTCCAAATTGCTTCTCCCCTATGTGAATTACCCCATTTAAGAAGGTACCATTGGTCAATACCACACATTTAGCCCTAATCTCCTCTCCCATTCCTGTTACAATCCCTGCAATTGTTCCACGTGAAACAATTAGTCCCTTCACCATATCCTGCCAAAAATCCACGTTCAATGTATGTTCAAGCATTTCACGCCATGTAGCTGCAAACAAATGCCTGTCATTCTGGGTACGGGGGCTCCACATACCAGGACCTTTAGACTTATTGAGCATTCTGAACTGGATAGTGCTCTTGTCACTTACAATACCACTATAACCACCCATTGCATCAATCTCGCGTACTATCTGTCCTTTAGCAATACCGCCCATTGCAGGGTTACAGCTCATTTGGGCTATAGTTTGCATGTTCATGGTAACTAACAATACCTTTGAACCCATATTGGCAGCAGCAGCAGCAGCTTCACACCCTGCATGACCTGCACCAACCACAATCACATCATATTCTGGAAACATATTGCGCAAAGATAAGTTATCTCTATGGTGTAGCCTAAACTTGCTAGCCTTCAACCTATCAATAAATCTTCTTAAGGTATAGTCTACCCTAAATAGAAAAATTTAACGTCAAAATCAAATTGTTCCACGTGGAACAAAAATAATTTTACAACTTTAACAATATCCTACACAATATTTCGTTATTTTAGTACTACTAAATGCAATATCTCACACAAATATCGAAAGCAAGTCTACCAATAGCACTACTGCTGTTAAGTAGCCTTTGCACACATGCCAGGATAAAGCATTCTAATAAAGAAAAAACAAAGAATACAACCACAATCAGTCTTAAATCTGGTGAATCACTATCATTAAATAGCAACAACTTTGCACAAGATAGTAAGATAAATAAAAAGAACACAGGCGTTTACGTTCAAAAGAAATTAAACGCACACTTAAGTGTAGAAGCAGGTTATTTACAGCAAAAAGACTGTAGTACGCAAATAAATAATCAGGGTAAATACAAAATTCTAAGCAATAATCAATTCCAGATACCAATAACCCTTCAATACTACGTTCTGCCCACTAAAAGTAAGCTTCAACCTTATTATGGTACTGGTATAGTTTACAACCCTGAAAACCAAAATAAAAGCCAATATACTAAGAATGACATTACTAAAGTGGAGAATAACGATAATTCTGGCCACAAAACAATATCAATAGTGTTTACACAGGGCATTAGCTATGAGGTAAATACCAAGATACAGATAAATCAATCTTTCCACTTCATAACAGGTAACCAAAATCAAACATTTGGATTCGACCTGGGTATAGGCTATAAGTTTCCTTAATAACCATCTGAATTTCAGTTAAAATAAGCAACGACATTATCAGAAAGATTACTAGCTACCCTTGTTTCGTAGTTCTCTATTAATCAAAGCCTAGCCTTACACTAAACCTCTTCGTAAGTACATAGATTACATCCCAAGTATCAATATAAAGCTATAAAGCAAACTCATAAATGGACAGCCTCTGTCCATTCTATGCTACCATGCAATAATTCCTGCCTCCCAATAAATAGCACACTTATAAGAATACCCCATAATCCCAATTGCAACATAACTAATTGACAATCAATACCTAACAATTAAATCGCACCCTAAACAATAGTTGCAAGTCTATTAAAAAAAAATCAGCCAATAAGAATAATACAAAATAAAAATGGCCCCCATATTGGAGGCCATTTTTAATAATAGAAGATTGAAATTATTTGATAACAGTAAATGACCTAAAGACATTTTTACCATCTACGTTTACTATAAGGTAATAGTTACCAGAAGCAAGTGTAGTAGTTGGATATTTATAAGTATCGTTCATAACGTTAGTGTGAACTTCTTTCACAACAGTATGACCACTATTGTCTACAATGCTATAAGTAACTGTGCTAGCAGTAGTGTATAAGTCAATAAATGCGTTTACATAATCACTTGCAGGGTTAGGAATTACCTCAAACCTAGAGAAAACAGGAGATACAGCCTTTACACCTATATTTGAATGATGAGACGTATCAACCACAGGATGATTGTTAACCCACAAAGGAACGTTAGCCACCAAACCTTTCTGTGATGAAAATACAACTGAATCAATGTCAACTGACTGACCAAAAGGACTATGAATCATAGCACTTCCTGGGTTATCCCATTGGCTATTAGTAGATTTTCTGTCACCGGCATAAACAGGAGTTCCATATTCAAGAACATTGTGGAAATGGTAACGTCCATATGTACGTGGATAATAGTCACTACCTCCATCACAACCCATATAGAATATAGTTGAAGTACCTACTGATGGCATTTCAGCACCTACATAATACCAACTATTATCTTGAAGTATTATAGTAGTTGGGTTATCGTTAGAGTCTAATACTGCAGCTGTAAAATAACCATCTACTGAATCAGTAGTACCGTTAAACTTTTTATAACCATTACCTAATAATTGCAACTCACCATTTTGTATAAAGCTATCAGCAGGCTGTCCATTAGCACCATCAACCCATTTGAAAAACCATACGTTAACTTCGGTACCAGTAGGAATAAGACCTGCACCTGTGCTACATGATAATGAAAACTGAACACTATCAGCAGAGCTACCACCTTTAGCTACATAATAAGTAGGACCCCAGATATATGGTGTACCACTAGCTGATGTATATAATGATACAAAAGGACGATGTTTAGCGAAATCATAACGACCTTTTGAATACAGACTATCAGTAGCATAAAAAGAATAGGTAGCAGTATTATCTCCAGTAAATTGATCTACCGCATCTGAAGTAACAGAGTAAGTAACATCATAACGGCCAGTAGTACCTGCTGTTAATTCAGGTAGGTTATACTGATTAGGACAATACATTGCATAAATTGAGTCAATAGCAGGGAAAGAAGCCAATGATACAGAGTCCTTTACAATTACTGTAGCAGAAGAACCTGTAGGAGTAAAACTTGCTGTAGCTTTTAACTTCACGTTAGTGGCAGTAGATGTACCAAAATTGGCTACAAATGCTCCATTAAGGCCTTTATAAGCCATTGGATTTGTTCCATTGATCTGGTTTGACGGGATACAAGTATTATGCCATGTAGCAATACTACCTGTAAATAGACCAAGGTCATCAATATTACCAAGACCCCATGGTGTAATAGTCATTTTTACTCCATTAGGATTTCCTGCTGCTACAGAATCCTTGTATTGGTTAACGATTGCTATACCGTCTAAGTTTCCAATCATAAATACTGGAATAGTTACAGATGCACCTGAACCACCAGCAGCCATGCCAACAGGACCTTCACCTGGATACTCATTAATAATAACACAGGCTATAGCACCTGCATTTTGGGCAACTAAAGCTTTATAACCGAATTCACAAGCACTGCCTCCCAAAGGACCACGCCATATTAGAGCAATCTTACCTGTCATTGAACCTGCAGGAAAACCACTGCAACCACAGGTATCAGAACCTGTTGGTGCCATAACCACTGTATCATTAACTAATGGAGTAACCAATGTACCACCCCAAGAACCGGATGCTGTGGTAAATACTTTGTCACCAGCAATAATAGCTGGTTTGGTAACTTCAAGTCTGGTACCTACATAATCTTTATACCAGTTATTAACTGCTGTAGTTCCACCTAAAGTGCCAGTGGCAATAGGATGGGCTGTTTGGGCATTAAGTGCGCTTGCGCCCAGCATTAAAGAGCCTAGAAATAATTTTTTTAGTGTGTCGAATTGTATCATAATTAATATGTTTGTTTGTTGCCGCTAAAATTATAAAAATTGTTTTACATAAACAAAATTATCTTCTTTGTCTACCCTTCTTAAAATAACCAAAATTTAATACCATAGGCTAAATGCCCTATATAAGTCTCTTGGAAATTCTAAAATTACTACTAAATTATATCTCTAACAATAAGATTCCATTCACCTTTTACTCACAAAATAGAAATAGCTTACTCTTGCACAGTCTATTCTACTTATCAGACAAATAAATTACCCATAAGATTAATTACCAAGACCAAATTCCCTACTCATCTTTAACATCCTATCAATAGGTACTTTAGCTGCCAATCTTAACTCTTCATTCATGGTAATTTCGGGAAGCTCGTATTTCATACATAAATACAATTTTTCCAGTGTATTCAATTTCATATGCGGACAATCATTGCACGCGCATGAATTATCGGGAGGAGCTGCTAGTAATGTCTTACCGGGACAATTTATTTGCATTTGATGCAAAATTCCTGATTCAGTAGCCACAATAAAAACCTGGTCATTACTTTGCTTTACATACTTTAACAATTGCGTAGTGGAACCAATAAAATCTGCAACATCCAGCAATTGCTCTTCACACTCCGGATGTGCAATAACCTTAGCATCAGGATATCGCTCCTTCAACTTAACTATCTTCTCTGTAGAAAAGATTTCATGTACCATACAAGCACCATTCCACAAAACCATTTGCCTGCCTGTCTTTCGGTTAATATAGCTTCCCAGATTTTTATCAGGAGCAAAGATTATTCTCTGGTCGGCAGGTAAACTCTCTACAATTAATTGTGCATTGCTCGATGTACAGATAATATCACTCAGAGCTTTGATACCCGCAGAACAATTGACATAGGATATAACAAGGTGGTCAGGATACCTAGCTTTAAAGGCTTTAAACAACGCAGGTGGGCAACTATCGCTTAAAGAACAACCTGCCTTTAAATCGGGCAGCAACACCTTCTTACCAGGATTCAATATTTTAGCTGTCTCAGCCATAAAATGAACACCTGCAAAAACTATTATATCAGCATCAGTTTTTTCGGCCTTTTGAGCCAGTCCTAAACTATCACCAATATAATCGGCTATATCCTGTATATCAGGTTCCTGATAATAGTGCGCCAGGATAATTGCATTTTTTTCCTGCTTCAGTTTTTTTATTTCAGAAAATAAATCCAAAGTAGGATCAATATCAAAATCGAGAAAACCTTTTTTCTCAATATCCTTCATATCTATGTTTACCATACATGAATTATTAAGTAATGCAAAGGTACAATAGTTATTTTAGCCGAAACCAGCCGGGAAAAAATTAAATATTTTCATCTCTGCCCTACTTTATCCACACTCCTATTAATAACTCTTGAAAATTTTAAAATCTAAATCTACTATTATTAAGAGTGGGGATACGGGGAATAAAAAAGGTTATTCCTATTGCAATTACCAAAAACCAATGTTACCCACACATTATTGCAAAGTTACCAACAGGTTAAAACGCCTGTTTTAAGCCATCTAACAGGTTTTATGTGGATTGTGGATAACCTTGGCTGTGGATAAATTTGCAGGGTGTTAATTCTGAGTAAACTGTGTATAATGGTTAGTGAACTAGGCATAAACTCACTAAAATGTTAGTGTACAATTACTTATCCTTTTCACTCCATAGTTTCTACAGCACTTACCCACGTTTATCCACACCCTAATCTAATAACTTTCACTTTTTTTCAATTACTTATATAATGAGATAAATTTACTGTGTTAAGTTTGTATTAAGGAATATTTATCTATTTTTTACTACTCACACAATTTGGTTGTAAGGTTATATATAAAAGGCATAAAAAGGAAAAGCCAAAATCTATCACACAAAAAAAGTAAATAATAATTAATCAAGACTATTTGCATTGGCAACAATATTTCCTGTTTTCATTTAGGGTAGTACATTATCTTTGCCATCAATTATTATTTTATGTTGTCCATACATTTATTCAGGCAGAACAAAGAATTGATTCTTGAAGGCCTGAAAAAGAAAAACTTTAAAGACACCGACCTTGTAGACCAGATAATAGGTATAGATGAACAGCGCAGGCTGCTACAGGTGGAGAATGATAACCTTTCAGCTGCTGTGAACAGCGCATCCAAATCGGTAGGCCAACTAATGGCTAAGGGTGATAAAGAAGGGGCTGAAGCTATAAAGGCTCAGGTAGTGGCTAATAAAGAAAGAGCCAAATCTGTAGCCCAAAGCCTTGCAGAACTGGAAAAGGAGCAATATGAGGCATTGGTGAGATTGCCCAACCTGCCCCATTCAAGTGTACCCTATGGTAGGACCCCTGAAGATAATGAAATAGTAAGGAGTGGTGGTGATATGCCCGACTTGAGTGCACAAAAAATGCCTCATTGGGAATTGGCAGCCAAATATGGCTTGATGGATTTTGAGCTGGGTAATAAAATTACCGGTGCTGGTTTCCCAGTATTTATGGGTCAGGGAGCAAGGTTGCAACGTGCTTTAATCAATTACTTCCTTAATTATAATATAGACGCTGGTTATAAAGAGTACTGTCCACCTTTTATGGTGAATGCAGAAAGTGCATTTGGTACTACCCAGCTACCTGATAAGGAAGGACAAATGTATCATGTTACCGAAGATGGTTTCTTTCTCATACCTACTGCTGAGGTACCTGTTACCAATGTTTATAGGGATGTTATTATTCCTGAAAGTGAATTACCGGTAAAGATGACTGCCTATTCGCCATGTTTCAGGCGTGAGGCTGGTTCTTATGGTAAAGACGTAAGAGGCCTGAACAGGGTACATCAGTTTGACAAGGTAGAAGTAGTTCAATTGGCTAATCCGGCCAATAGCTACGAGATACTGGAAGAAATGGTAAGCCATGTGGAGCGCCTGGTGCAAAACCTGGGTCTGCCCTATCGTATATTGAGATTGTGTGGGGGCGATATGAGTTTCTCATCAGCACTCACCTACGATTTTGAGGTGTATAGTGCCGCACAGGAGCGTTGGCTGGAAGTGAGTTCAGTTTCTAACTTCGAAACTTTCCAAACCAACAGGATGAAAATCCGCTTTAAAGATGGCAGCAATAAAACCCAGATGGTGCATTCACTCAATGGTAGTTCATTGGCATTGCCACGTATAATGGCATGTTTATTAGAAAACAACCAAACTCCCGAGGGTATTAGTATACCAGTGGCATTGCAACCTTATTTTGGAAAAGAAAAAATATCGTAGTGAGTCGAAAGTAGATAGTATAAAGTAGAAAGATGTTCGTGAGCATGTTTTAGGATTAATTTAATGGCAAGCCTAAATAGTACTACTCAAAAAATATCTTTCTACTTTCTACTTTAGTCTTTCTACTATAAAAAAACCTCTTTCTACTTTATACGCTCTACTTTATACTAACAAAACATGATACAAAGAAAACAATCATTATTCTTATTAATAGCAGCCCTTATGGGTGCAGGTGTTTTTATCTTCGATCTTTACAGGTATCACTCTGGAATACATACACTGGTAAATGGGGTGGATACAGTGGTAGATACTCCTAGTCACCTTGGTGTAACAGGTAATTATCCATTGTTGCTAATAGCTATAGTCATTACTATATTACCGCTCATTACCATCTTTATGTATAAAGAGCGTAAACGCCAGATAGCTATGACTGCTGTAAGTTTAATAGGTACCCTTTCATTTATTGCAATGGCATTAAACTATATTTCCCGTATAACACCAGCTCCACTCAACGGCAGTTATTATATTGGTTCGGTATTACCATGTGTATCAGTAGTATTTCTTATAATGGCATTATTAGGTATCCGTAAAGATGATAAGCTGGTAAAATCAATGGATAGGCTGAGGTAAATTCAAAATTCCATCGAATTCTGAATTTTTTGGACACTAATGTATTCTGAAAAGTATTAGCTAAAAAAGTAAATGATGAACCAACAGCTTAATAAATGTTACCTAGCCCAATAATCTAGAAGCGGCAATACCCCCTTGGGGCGTTGGCTTTGTGCGAAAGCGAAGGGGGCTAGGGGGATGTAATTATTAAGAATATATATATAATTCAACCAAAATAAGAAACGGCTAAGGACACCCCTTAGCCGTTTCTATTTTTAAAATCTCTTTTTGCTATCTATTGGGCTATCATCATCCCTTTTCTGACGCAAAAAACTATTGTTTGACTTAGAATGGTTTTTAGATGCATGCCTGGAACCTGAATTTTGTGACAGGGAAAAGCTAACACCAAAATTAATACCTACATTACTAAAAGGCTGGGCATAAGCAGGAGATGTATTGAAATTTGTATCAACAGTTGTAGTTTTACTAAATGTTATAGTCTTCACCCCACTATAGGCACTAGGGGAATAACGCACACCATTAGCAGTAATGCCGGTAAGGTTCATCTCTTTGGTATATAGCGACATTGACAACATACTAAGCTCACCCCATGCAGATAATCTGTCGTTGATCTTATACTTTACTCCTAAAGCCCCTGTAAGCCCCAGTGAAAAACTACTTTTTATCTCCCAGGTATAAATATCATGCTCAGGTGAGCCGCTACTTACAGGTATATTTAGATCCTGTGATAGGGTAATTCTGGAACTTATAGGTAATGCAACCCCCATTCTGGTATACAAATTCAACTTTTCACCGCCACTCTGTATTAATAATGATGGCATCAGGAAAAATGGAGAATTAGCGGTTTGGGTAGTAGTGAGATCACCCATCAACTTCGTACCATTAGCGTTGTAGAAACCAACGTTTTTATCAGCATAGGTATAAGCAATATTGCTTAAAGAAAAACTAGCATCAAGTTGCAGGCCTACATGCTCACTAAATAAATAGCCTATACCTAAGCCACCCTTCATACCCGTTGCAAATGAAGCCGAATTAAGACTGAATGCTTGGGAATAAGAAGTATTTTTACTTGTTCCACTATAGCCATTGGTATTACCATTGTAGGGAGTAGGGGTATTGTAGGTAGTTTGCCCGGCAAAAGGCATTGCATATCCCAGTCCGGCATTAAAATAAAAACCCTGCGCCATGGCCTGGCCCGATAATAGGGTAGCTGCTATAAGAAATGGTACTATCTTTTTCATCAATGGTAATTTTATAAACAAAGGTATGTGAATTTTTAGACGTGAAAACGGAGCATAGGATTAGAGAAGAATTCACTTCATAAATATTAAATCACAAACGTTTATTGGGAATTAGGAGAACTTGCGATTTTACCTGATTTTGTTTTTCACCGGCTTTTTATTAACCAGGTATTTGCGAGCAGCTTTTATCCAGTCCTCATTTTCTTTGAGCGGCACCCTGGGTTTTATACCTACATTATCTATACCCATTCCCATCTTTAACCTCCGGCTACGGGTTGTGGCATAATACAATGCCATATCATTGCAGGGCAGAAAACCCTCCCTCATATTGGCATAATCCAGCACACCTGCGCTGGGCATGCCCATCAGGGTTACCTTTTTACTTTGCCTTGCCTCCAGCAGAAACTGCTCAGTGGTGCTGCCGCAACCCTTATCCATAAGTACAACTACATGCTGTGGGTATGCTTCGGTTTTTTCAGCCTCATAATTCTGGTCTGCAGCCGATGAGATAAACTCACCCTTGTGGGCCTCCATGGTATCTATAAACTTTTGTAGCTCCTTTTGGGTCTCTTCGGGTATATCAGGATTGCCTATTATGGCTTTCTTCCAACCGTTTATATTATCTGTAGTAGCCAGCACATCTACACCCACATTTACTACCTTATTGGTATATAAGTAAGGTCTGATAGGCTCATACGCAAAGTCCGACCCGCCACCATTGCCTCTGAGGTCGAGTATAAGGTAGGGCAGGCTTTTGAGTAAAGCCTTGTTTTTTGTAAATACCGAATCTATAAGGTTGGCAAATGGTGCACCGAAAGAAGTAATTCGGATATAGAGTGTTTGTTTGTCCATTTGACGCGCATAGCACACCTCATCGTTGTTTTCCTGCTTATTGGCATTGCGGGCACCGGTTTTCACCCATGTACCATTATCCAGCAGGCCATTCTTAAAAGTCCAGGTGCGTAGTTTATACTCATGGTTGCGGTCATAGACCAGCACCTTATAACTGGTATCATTGATTTTTTTCAATTCCAGTTTCACCATTCCCGTGCGCCATTGCCAGTACTTAGATTTGGTAATGATACCTGCATAATCACGGAAATCATTTTTGCTTTTGGTAATAATTATAGAGTAGCTGCTATCATCATTCATATAGCTGCCTTCAATACTTCGTAGGTCGCCTGAAGCAGCTTTATCGGGCATAGACAAAACCTCTGTACCTGCAATTACCTTACTTAGTGCCGCACTATCTTCATTTTAAAGGGGTGCATACCATATACCTGTATATGCCCATCCTTAAACCATGCCAGCCAGTCGTCCACCAGCCACAGGCAATAGGCAGGATTCTTAATTTTCCCGGCCCTTGCCAGGGTGTTTTTGGTAAAAGCATTATAGGCTACCCTTGTTTTGGCATTCACCTTATCATTAAAGCCGGCATAGTTTTTTTCCACCTGCCCCATTACCGCTTCCATTTTTTGGCTGCAATTGCATTCCTGCCCATAACCTACCTTTGCCATCATCACCATCATCAACCAAATATATCTTTTCATTGTATAACAAATATAGGCGTATTTTAGATAAAATATTGGGATGGAAAGTAGAGACATATAAAACAGAAAATCCTTGGTGTTCGGCGTAATCTCTGATTACGTTGTAGTGGTCGTCTGTCTCCCGACTGAAACCACTATTAATGACAATCAAAGCCCAAAATACGATACGCCAAAAACCACAATGTAAATAAATTTTATTTTCTCAAAAAAACCACATAATTTTATATAATCCGTTTTATACCACATGAGATACTGCTACATGTTTGCCTTTTTATTTTGCTCACAAATGGTGTGGGGGCAGGGGCTGCATGTAGATAGCACCAGGTTTTTAGCAGTAAAAAGATGTTGTGCCTATATTAATAATGCTATTGCAACAAATGATAAAGGTATTGTGTTTGTTGGTAACACATCTACTGATCCAAGTGGTATCATACCATCGTTACCAATTGATTCATTAGGATATAATGTATTAATAGGTAAATTAGATAGTAACCAGAAAGTTTTGTGGGCAAAAGTATATGGAGGATATGGCTATGATGATGCGAAGGTTGTTTGTCAAACCAAAGATGGGGGTTATGGTGTATTAGCAGAAACTCAATCAAGTAATGGGGATATAACTGGATATTATGGTAGGGGAGATATGTGGTTTCTAAGATTATCAGACACCGGTGCATTGCTATGGGCGAAATGTTATGGGAGCACCATGAGTGATGAGCCAATTTCTGTAGCAGCAACACCCGACCATGGGTTTATTATTTTAGGATATACTGATGGTGGAAATGGTGATGTTCCTATTCATTATGGACCAACTTATTCATTTGACTGGATACTTATAAAAATAGATAGCTTGGGTAATCGGCAATGGAGTAAAACAATAGGCACCACCGGCGATGAAGGAGGTGATGGGTCTATATTGGTCGTAGACTCCCAATATTACCTTATTAGTTCAACCATTACAAAAGACATAGATTGTAGAGATACCAGTTGGCATGTTGGTGTAAATACAAGCTATGATGTATATGTATTGAAGTTAAATACTAACGGAGATATATTATGGTCCAAAAGTTATGGAGGTTCTAACGATGATGATGCAGTTTCTTCATTATATGATGAAAGAGATTCAACAATAGTAATTGGAGGATGGACAAGATCGAAAAACTACATGGTTACAAGTAATCATGGATATATGGACTATTGGGTATTAAAAATTAAAGCCAATGGGGACTTAATATGGCAAAAAACACTGGGTGGATTAAGGGATGATAATCTTTCCGGAATTTGTAAAGGGAAAAATGGCGGATATTTGGTAACAGGTGGCACATTCCCTGGCCCATTTGGTGATGGTGATTGTTGGTTATTTGAATTAGATAGTACTGGTAATTCCATTAATGATTTAGTAATAGGTGGAGCAGGCCCGGAACACAATGTTAGTGCTATTGTTCCTTATCTCAATACATATGCTTTATTAGGTACAAGTGGTTCAGCATTTTTTACCGAAGGAAGTTGCAATATAAATAATAGTGGAGGCTTTATTAGTTACCTGAAGTATAGTAATGTAGGAATAAGTAATGTTAACTATAGTGGCAGAAACACCGTTGAAATATATCCTAATCCTGCAGACCAATCCATTACAATAAAAACTCCTAATAAACAACAGGGTACAATTGTGTTCTATAACACTATAGGTAAAGAAATTTCAAGGTATAAGATAACGGTAGATTCTCATACATTATTATGTGATTTAAATGATTGGTCTTCAGGTTTATACATGGTGCAATGGATAGGGGAAGATGGTAACAGGATAGTTGAAAAATTCCTTAAGTATTAATTAACCAAATAATATGCTTTCCATGAAAAAAGTAATCATTTGCTTATGTCTTTTTTATGCCCTTTTTTTGAGCACAAATTTATTGGGGCAATACCGCAGGATGGGTTCGGCGTAATAACTTCCATCAAATTCATGATCTAACCTAAAACAGCACACCCGCCGAAAACTCCAGCGGGTGTGTTGTTTATAATCCCAAACAGGAAATGGGATAAATCTAAAATCCGCCTGTTTTGACTTTTGACTTTTTAATTTTGACTTTGAAAGGACTTTTTACTTTGCAGAACCCATCGCCGCTTCTATCTCTTCCACTGTTATCGGAATACCCGCAAACAAGTCCTCATTACCATCCTTAGTAATCCAGATATTGTTTTCAATACGGATACCCATTTTTTCTTCTTCAATATAGATGCCCGGCTCAATGGTAAACAGCATACCTTCCTTCACAGCATCAGTATAGCTACCTACATCATGCACCACCAATCCCAGGAAGTGGGTAACCCCATGGTAAAAATACCTACGGAAAGCAGGGTTTTCAGGGTCCTGGTTTTTAATATCTTCTTCGGTAATCAGCCCAATCTTTAATAACTGGCGCTCCATTTCCTCATTAATGCTCTTCACATAATCGGGAAACAGGATACCCGGTTTCAATATAGCCTTGCCATGATTATGCACCGCCAGGCAGGCATTATACACCTCTTTTTGGCGTTCGGTAAACTTGCCATTAACAGGCACAGTGCGGGTAAGGTCGGCATTATAGTTGCCATATTCAGCACCAAAGTCCATCAATAGTAGTTCTCCATCCTTACACTCGGCATTGTTTTCCTCATAGTGCAGAGTACGTGCCCTGTCGCCACTGGCTATAATGCAGCCATAAGCATGGCCGGTAGCCCTGTTGCGTAGGAACTCATGAGTCAGTTCAGCCTCGATTTCATACTCCATCACCCCTGGCTTAATGAATTTCAAAACCCTGCTAAGCGCCTTATGGGTGATATCAATAGCCGTCCTTGTAACATCCACCTCTTCAGCAGTCTTTACACAGCGCAACTCCTTCATAATACGGGCTGCACGGTCGTAAGTATGAATAGGGTATTTCCTCATTATATCCTGTACAAAAACCAGGTCGGTACGGTATAGTTCGGTATCCAGGCGGTTGTGCTCATTGGTATTGAGGTACACGGTATCGGCACTATTCATCATTACCTGTATCATTACATCAAACCCATCCAACCACTGCACATTCTGTATGCCCGATATAGCAGTTGCCTCATCCTTACGCAGTTTATGGCCTACCCATTTTTCCAGTAATTCATTTGGGCGCAGCACCACCAGTACCTCACGCATCTTTTTATCCGGATTATCCGGATAAAGTACCACAATCGTTTTTTCCTGTACTATGCCCGATAGCCATAGCACATCGGCATCAGGTTTATAGCCATAAACACCGTCACCCCCTTTAGGGAAAACGGGGTTAGCCGGGAAAATAGCCAGTGAATTAGGCTTCATTTTACTGATAAAACGTTGCCTGTTTTGCTCGTATAATTGAGAAGGAATTGGAAAATATTTCATCGCAGTATAATTAAAATTTCAAGTGTGAAGGTACAAATTATTTTTGCTGACCTAAAAGGTGATTTATGGGTGATAATCCAATGATTAGATCACGACCACCTCATAAAAATCATTCACAGAATAGTATTTCTGTGCCAAAGCTTGTAGCTGTGCGGGTGTCACACTTTTATAAATCCTGATATTATTATAGAATTGTTCCTCACCAAATCCATTCAATATCAGGGTGCGCCAACGTTGCAGTATTGAGAAAGGCCCATCAAGGTCGCCCAATAAACCACCCAGCAAGTAATTCTTAACCAGTAAAAGCTCTTCTTCATCAGCTACCTCATTACACAGCACATTCATTTCGTGGTATATTTCCTTTACAGCCTGTTCCACCACTTCCCTGCCTGTTTCGGTTTGTACCACCATTGAGCCACCATTAAGTTCGGGTTGTAGCGAACTGTAGATACCATAAGTAAAGCCCTTGTCCTCGCGTATATTACTCATCAATCGGCTACCAAAATATCCTCCAAACAGGGTATTCAGCACCACCATAGGTGTATAGTCGGGATGATGACGGTTAGGAAACTGCCTCCCAATCCGTATAGCCCCTTGCACACCATTTGGGTCATTGCTTACCTTATGTACCCTTTCGGTCATTGCGGGAGTACTAAATTCCGCCCTTACAATCGCTGATTTATTCAGTGCTATACTCCCGAAAATACTATTTATCAGTTTCACTTCTGTATCACTAACCTTACCCGCCATAAAAAGTTGAGCATTGGCAAGGTTATAAGATGTAGCAAAAAAGCTAGCCAAATCCTCACGGGTTAGTGCTTCCATTTTTTCAATCCTCGAAAACCGTCCATATGGGTGGTTCTCCCCAAAAAGCAATGCATCAATTCGTTGATTAGCTACAAATTCGCACTGCCTCAGGCTTACCAGTAGTTTCTGTATGGCATTCCGTTTATGAATCTCCACCTCATGTGCCGGAAATGACGCCCCCATAATAATTTCAGCTACCATTGGCAGCAGTGCAGGCAAGTGCTTGGTAAGTGAGTAAAGCGAAATACTCGCATAATCATTGCCTGCATTGGTTTTAAGCTGGGCACCATAAAATTCAAGGGCCTCATTTATTTGCGCCGAAGTATAGGATTGGGTACCATTTTTCAACAAAGCCGCAGTAGCCTGCGCCACCGATGCCTTTTGTTCGTACCACAACCCCGCCGGGAAAACAAAGTCAATCTGTACTATATCCTGCACACCTGCATCCAGCCAGTAAAGCGGCAAGCCATTATCCAGTTGCACATTGTTTATTGGTGGCAGTTTAAAGTCAAACTCCACTGCATCGTGTATTGGCGGGGGTATTGTTCTATTAAGAGTCATTGGTTAATCTTTAAATTGTGATTGGTGGCATCATTCCTTAATAAATAATGCCCGTAACTCATCTGCATCCTCGGTCTTCATCTTCCCCCCAAGTATCAGCCTCAACTGCCTGCGGCGGAGTGCTCCCTCATGCATTTTTTGCTCAATGTCAGTTTCTGGTATCAAATCAGGCACCTTTCTTGGGCGGCCATTTGGGTCAAGGGCCACAAAAGTCATATAGGCCTCGTTACTCAGGTACTTATATTGCGCCGACAGGTCTTCGCCCCAAATACGCAGATAAACCTCCATAGATGTATTGAATGACCGTGTCAGCTTCGCCTCAATAGTAAGCAAGTTCCCCAGTTTTATTGGGTTGGCAAACGATACATTATCCACAGAAGCTGTTACTACCGGGCAATTGCAATGCTTCTGCGACGCAATCGCACCTGCTATATCCATCCAGTGCATTAGTTTTCCACCCATTAGGTTACCCAGGGTATTTGTATCATTGGGCAATACCAGTTCAGACATTATTACCAGCGAGTCTTGTGGCTTTTTCTCTTTCATCATAATATTCTAATGGGGTGCAAGTTAAACCAATTATTACTTGATAAGTTCGTCATAAGTCATAATTCGGTAAGGATGCACTGTATCTATAGGGAAATATTCCTGATTCAGTCTATCCAGATAAATATTCCCCCAGCATGTAAATAAGCTTTTGGTGCTTTTAAGTTGTTGAACTTTTTCATGATTGCTGGTATCAATAAAAGTAAAGGTAAGTAGGATTGGCTCCTTATTGATGGCCGATGTGAGCAGTGATTCTTCTGATACCGCCCAATCGAGCATAAACTTATTCATTAGTTCTTTGTTATTAATTAA
>CAIWHI010000772.1 GCA_903912435.1 uncultured Bacteroidota bacterium
ATAGTGCCCAAAGCCAATGCCCGTGAAGCCGGAATGGTGAATAACCTGGATGTATATGGCGTTGAAAACATTTCGGAGGTGGCTGGTTTTTTCAACAAGACCGAAACCCTCAAAAAGGTAGTGGTGAATACCCGTGAAGAATTTTTTGATAACCAGGGTAGTTTTGAGCTCGACTTTAATGATGTAAAGGGCCAGGAAAACGTGAAGCGCGCCCTTGAGATTGCCGCTGCCGGGGGACATAATGCCATTCTGATAGGACCTCCCGGAGCCGGTAAAACCATGCTGGCCAAGCGCCTGCCTACCATATTGCCACCCCTCAGCCTGCACGAAGCTCTGGAAACCACCAAAATACACTCAGTAGCGGGTAAGCTGCCTACCAATACATCACTGATAGCCCAGCGACCGTTTAGAAGTCCGCATCACACGATTTCAGACGCAGCCTTGGTAGGCGGTGGTGGAGTGCCACAACCCGGTGAAATATCGCTAGCCCATAATGGCGTTTTGTTTCTCGATGAGTTGCCCGAGTTTAAACGCTCGGCACTGGAGGTGATGCGACAGCCTATGGAAGAACGCAAGGTTTGCATAAGCCGTGCCAGGATTAGTATTGACTTCCCGGCGAGTTTTATGCTCATAGCATCTATGAATCCCTGCCCTTGCGGCTATTTCAACCACCCCGAAAAAGAATGTACCTGCGCACCCATAATGGTGCAAAAATACCTGAACAAGATAAGCGGTCCCTTGCTGGATCGTATTGACCTGCACGTAGAGGTGACACCAGTTGCCTTTAGCGAGCTATCTTCTACAAAGATGTCAGAACCCAGTTCTGATATACGTGACCGGGTACTCAAGGCCCGTGATATACAGGCCAAACGCTACGAAAACCACCCCGGTGTATATTGCAATGCCCAGATAGGAAGTAAGCTTCTGAAAGAAATCTGCGTCATCAACCAGGTAGGCCAAAACCTGCTCAAAACCGCCATGGACCGCCTGAATCTTAGTGCCCGTGCCTACGACCGTATCCTTAAAGTGAGCCGCACCATAGCTGACCTTGCCGGAAGCGATGATATCAGGCCGGAACATTTGGCTGAGGCTATACAGTATAGGAGTTTGGATAGGGAAGGATGGGCAGGTTAAGGAGTGCGAGTGTGAGGAGCGGGAGCGGTGAGGTGGGTGTGAGATAAAAGAAATTTAAAACATGTAAATTAAATTCTAAATTTGCCATATGCAAACAACTGTTCCAAATAAATTAAACACAGTTCAGGTAAATATGATAAAGTCATTCATGTTCCTGAATGATGAAAAGGAGATACAGGAAATAGATGCGCTTATTAATTTTTATCTTGAAAAAAAATTAGATGAAGCCATTGAAAATGTGGAATCAGAAAAGAATTATACGGCATCATTGTATGAAGAATGGTTGAATGCTTCTAATAAACAACCTGAATAATGAAAGTTGTATTAGATACCAATTGTTTTATTAGTTGCATAGGAAAGCAATCGCCATACAGGAATGTGTTTGACAATTTTTTAACAGGCAATTACATCCTTTGTATATCTACTGAAATTCTATTTGAGTATGAGGAAATTTTTCTTTCAAAATGGGGCAAAACTGTTACAGAGAATTTATTAGGTAGGCTGGTAAGAGCCAAAAACATCGAAACAACATCTATATTTTTTAAATTCAATGTAGTTAATTTTGATGATGATGATAATAAATTTGCCGATGCGTTTTTGGCCTCGAATGCGGATATTATCGTGAGTAATGATAATAAATTATTGAACCTAAATAAACATGAATTCCCGAAGTTTAAAGTAATTACTCTTCAAGAATTTTCACAACAACTTAAACAGCAATAACTATTTCCTGCAAATTTGACAGCCTTGCTTTCATTCTGGATTTTAGGATAGGACATTTGGTAAAGGACAATGAGATACAGATTGTAAAATGCTTAACCTAAAACCAAAAAATGCTTAAATTATAAAATGGAATTCAATAATGAATGAGTTAATTTTTTTAGTGGAAGAAAGTGATGAAGTGGGCTACATTGCCAAGGCTCTATCTGCACCAATAGTTACAGAAGCAGAGACCATTGAAGAATTGCATGCAATGGTGAGGGATGTGGTTGAGTGCCATTATGATAATGCAAATCTGAACCTCGGATTTATGCGGTCGCAATTTGCGTCATCAAGTTGAATTAAATAAAATGGAGTATGCCCATTACTCCTCCTTTACCCGCCTCTCAATTCTTCAATATTTGTACCCAGCTGCTCAAGATACTTGCCAAAACTTACATGAAACATTTTTCGACCAGCCCATATACAAAGTGGTGTAAGTACTAGCCAGCAAACAATAAGAGCTGCAATTATATATGGTTTTGTAATAAACTCATGTATTTTATTACCTGACCCTACAATGCCCCCTATAAAGAATCCACCTGTAATACTTACAGGATAAAAGAATGCGCCATATTTTTGCTGGTTTCTGATCCAGCTATTGATGCTATTGTAATGAAATTCTAATTCGCCAAGCAAATTGTCCTCTGTAATGCTAGTACCCGATATTTGCTTTAATAAGCGTAATCCTGAAAACACAACTACCAATGAAAAAATAAGCAGGGATAAAAAGATCAACTGTATCCACCATATTTGGTACCAATAAATGACCGTGACAAAAACCAAACAAACGGGGATGCCATAGACAATGTTTAACTTCAGGCTTTTTTCTATTTTCTTTAATGGGTTATTGCTTTTTAACCGTTCCAACATCCCTACTTCTACTGTATTATAAATGCCGGGGTTTGCGGGTTCAAGTTCCTTCCATAAATTTTCAAAATCCATACTATAATTTTTTTAGAAGGTTAGCTAATTGTTGTTTTATACGGTGCAGCTTTACATTGGTATTATTGGGGGTAATGCCTACCATCTCGCCTATCTCCTCATTGTTATAGCCATCCAGGTGCATAGCTATAATAGCCCTGTCGGTTTCACCCAGCAACCTAATTGCCCTGTGCAGTTTTGCAGCCTCCTCTTTTTGGTCAGATATCGGGGCTACCGATGTGGGGATTTGCTCCAATTGATCTCTATAGTATACTATAGTTTTCCTTCTTTTTTGGGTAAGGATGGTATTGAGGCAAACTTTATACAGCCAGGTAGATATTTTTGAACCCCCTTTATAAGATGGCCATCCTTTCCAGGCCTGGTACATTATCTCCTGGTAAAGGTCTTTTTTATCTTCTTCATTAAATGCATAGATGCCCACCAGCTTATAGATTAAGCCCTGATTAGCTTTTATATGGCTTAGAAACTCAGTTTCGTTCATTTTACAGGCTATTAGCTAGGCTATTATTATTGGCATCTAAAATATCAAAATTATTAATCAGTGCCCCCAATAATAGCTAATTACAGGACAAGCTTTCGTAAAGTAATGCTATTAACACAAAGAAACTGCAAACGCTCCTTTACTAAACCAATTATTGCTCAATCTTTAGTGACAGCCAAATACTTTTAGGTAAATAAGATTTGTATTCAAACAAATTTTGCCTGAGGGATTCGGTAAACTCATCTTGACGGAACTCTTTATAATATTGAAATTCATAAAATTTGCCCCAAAACTGTATGAATTGGTCAGTATCGCTTTTTATAACTTGCAATTTATCTACCGATAAATTTTTATAATTATCATCTACCATACTTTGGTTCATAGTTTCCAGCAGGGCCAGTTCTATATCTCCGGCCTTGCCCTTATCCATCAACCTTTGAAACCGTTTCCGGTCTGAAAAGAAGACCCCTGTTTTAGACGGTAGCATGGTACCCAGGAATACTGCAAAAGAAAACAGGCAACACAAACCCCAAAAAGCATTAAAGGCTGTATTGGTAAATGCGAAAACCAACATAAATAGCAAACCAGTGATGAGTGAAAACAGCGGCCCGGCAATAACGATGATTGCAAAACGCTTCTTTAGGTCAGGGTATTTCTTTACCGGCATTGTGGCTGCCATGCCCCCGAAATAGTAGAGGTCTTTATTGAAATAAACCTTCACCCTATTGTTTTCCCGCTTAATGCCCAAAAAACCAACTATATACATTTCTAACCTAAACCCCTGTGCCAATCCGGCAAATAAATGCCCGGCCTCATGTAAGGCAATTGCCAAAAAAGGTGCCAACACTACCGATAAGAAATAAACGATTCCGCCTGACTTACCATGGGGCATAAACTTAGCCACCACAGCCTTATTCATACATAGGTAAACCAGCCCCATAAACAAGGCCCCTGATGCCAAACCTATTATACTCTGCACTATTAGTTTCTTGTCCTTCATAATGATTCTCTATTTTTATAGAATCATTAGTGGCATAAGTAC
>CAIWHI010000773.1 GCA_903912435.1 uncultured Bacteroidota bacterium
ACTGTAATTTAGCAGTAGCCTGAAGGTAAGTTCTTACACGGTCAGGATTGTGAACACCAGCAAGTTCCACAGTGATAATACCTTTCTTTTCATCAAGGTTCACATTATGGTTGGCTACACCAAATTTATCAATACGGGTAAGAATTACATTATACGTACGTTTAATCGCATCCTTAGCTTCTGCATTAATCTTTGCCAGTACTTCAGCATTAGTTGAGGTCAGCTTGATTTCCTTTTCAGCCGGTTTGGTAAATAAATAAGCAAGATTAGTGTTCGGATTGTTCTTCTGGTAAGCTTCACCAAATAGAGTTACGAAGTTGGCTTCGCTGTTTGCCTTTGCAGTATTTGCATCAGCAATAGCTTTTTTCAAACCGGCATCATTAGGGTTATTCGACATTGAACGAACAAGGTCATCAAGGCTTACCTCAAGGGTTACGTTCATACCACCCTGAAGGTCAAGACCAAGACTCAACTCTTCTGATTTAGCTGCCATGTAGGTGTACTTCTTAAGTACAGGCACACTAAAAATTACTTCACCCTGCATACTATCAGTGATAGTCTGATAGAGGGAATCCCTGTGATTTTTGTAATCCTCACTTTCTACATTAGCAGTGGGCATATCAGCCTTCGCAGCGCGTTCAGCGCGTGCCATCATTTTCTTTTCTTCGTTTTTAACGATAATAGTTAAAGAAAGCTGGTACAGTGATATCAAAATCAGCGCCGCGGTAAAAAACTTCACCAAACCTTTTAGATGCATGGGTTGTTGTTAAATTTTCTTTGTTCGATATTATAAAATACCCTCACTCCCGAACTTTCCTGTTCGGGCGGGGGCGCAAAGATAGGATTTAATATAAAAAAATAAAGCCCTTTCCAAATTTTAAATTTTTTTCCTCAAATACAGGTGTTTATAACTGTTTTTAAAGCTGGTTATTGCTTATTTAACACAATAAATACCCAAAATGAACAAGAATTCTTTACTGGAAACCTAAATTATTGTATTGGATTATTATTACAGCACTTCCTTTTCCTTCATTTGCTCTACGGCGGTATATAGTTCGAAATAGGCTCCTCTTTGCGAAATTAGGGAATCGTGGTTGCCACGTTCTGTGATTACCCCATGGTCCATTACAATTATTTCATTCGCTTTGCGTATGGTGCTCAGCCTGTGAGCGATAACTATAGATGTACGTCCTTTGATAAGGGTATCAATAGCATGCTGTATCAATTGCTCACTTTCACTATCCACACTCGATGTGGCTTCATCTAAAATGAGGATAGAAGGATTGTACAACAATGCCCTTGCAAATGACAATAATTGCCTCTGACCCTGACTTAATGAATTGCCACGTTCCATCACGTCAAAATCATAACCACCCGGCAGACGCATAATGAAGTCGTGAATGCCCAACATTTTAGCCACCTCCACCACTTTTTCTTTTGAAATTTCGGGATTTCTCAAGGTGATGTTATCGCTAATGGTACCCGAAAAGAGAAATACATCCTGCAAAACAATTCCTATATGCGATCTCAGGCTATAGATGTCATATTCCTTTAGGTCATGGCCATCTATAATTATTTTACCTCCTTCTATCTCATAAAGCCTGTTGAGTATGCTGATTAACGATGTTTTACCTGCCCCGGTATGTCCCACTACAGCAAGTGTTTTACCCGATAGCAATTTGAAGGATATTCCTTTTAATACAGGCACATCGGGTTTATAGCTGAAATGTACATTATTGAATTCTACTTCCCCCCTTAAATTGCCTGCATCAAGGGTGCCATTATTGCCCAGGAATTCATCGCTATCCAGAATTGTAAAAACACGTTCGCCGGCTATGATACCCATTTGAAGCACATTGAATTTATCTGCCATCATGCGTAGTGGGCGAAAAAGAAGGTTCAGATACATAACAAAGGAGATAATTACCCCTACAGTTGCCCCATAGTTCATGATACGAGATGCTCCATACCAGACCAATAAGCCCAATGATGCTGCGAGTATAATCTCTACAATGGGAAAGAACACCGAATAGGCAAAAATACCTTTGATATTGGCATCCCTGTGTTCCTTATTGATTACATTAAATTTCCCAATCTCTCTTTCTTCGGCGGCAAATGCCTGCACGATATACATGCCGGTGAGGTGTTCCTGCACAAATGCATTTAATGCTGCCACTGCATTCCTTACCCGCTGGAAAGATTTATTTACTGCTTCCTTAAACCACCATGTAGCCAATATTAATAATGGAAATGTGGAAAGGCAAATCAGGGTCAATCTCCAATCCGTTATCAACATTACTACCATAATGGCTATAATGGTGAGTATATCGGCTACAATAGAAATAATACCCTCTGAAAAAACATCATTGATAGATTCAATATCGTTGATGGTTCGTGTGGTAAGAGTGCCAATTGCGGTTCTGTCGAAATAGGAAATATTCTGGAATAAGATTTTTTTGAAAACGGTATTGCGTAGGTCATTTACCACAGTTTGTCCTAACCAGTTGGCCCTGTAGGTAAACCAAAACCTGAAACCACTCTCTATTAGTAATATCCCAAATTGAATAACACTGATTAGTATAAGCCCTTTAATAAGATGTTGCCCTATATATTTATCCACCGATACCTTAATTAGGTAGGGCCGCATAGGTGAAATAATAGCCAAAATAATGGCCAGCACCATGGCAGTATACAAGGTTTTTCTATAAGGACGGGTGAAGGAAAATATCCTTGCCAGTAGCTTTAAGTCAAACGCTTTCTTCTGAACTGTTTCTGCCATTTAGCCTGCTTTGGTAAAAGGGTGCAATTTAGGGGCTAAAAAGCAATATAAATGCCCAAAAAATGTCATAATGGTATTGAGATAGATTATAAGTTAGGATAACTCTATTATCCCATTCACCCATTCAGGGTCGAAACGAGTATTGAATTTGCGGTAAAAATTAAATGCAGGCTCATTCCATTCCAGCACTTGCCAGCTTATGCCTGTAAATTTCCTCTCCTTTGCTTCGGCAATCAATTCATTCATGAGCAAGGCACCCATTCCTTTTCCCCTTGCACTTTCGGTGACCATTATGTCTTCCAGATACATCCTTTGTCCCTTCCAGGTGCTGTAGCGTATATAATAGAGTGCAAACCCTTGTATAAAACCATCTTCTTCAGCCACAAAAGCCCACCAAACAGGGTTGGCCCCAAAACCACTTTCTATAAAATGTTCCAGGGTCACAGTTACCTCATCGGGGGCACGCTCATATAAGGCTAGTTCCTTTACCAGTTCCAGCATGCGGGGGCAATCATTTGCAGTGGCTCTTCTTATTACTACCGTTGGCATATTGTTAATGTATTCTTAGAATGCAATAGTAAGGCCGAGTAGGCGTTTAAACAAATATCACGGTAGCATTTCTGCATAGGTGATTGTTAATAAGTGACGTTATTTCATCATTAAAACCATAATTGACTAATATTGAGCTAATTTTATCCTACTTCTAAAAACAAGTAACACAAGCATGAATACACAAGGCGAAATATTATGGGTGGATGATGAAATTGATTCACTAAAGTCGCATTTATTATTTTTAAAAAATAAAGGATATGTAGTTACGCCATTGTCTAATGGCCACGATGCCCTTGAATTGCTCAAAGAAAAAACCGTTGATGTAGTATTGCTCGACGAGAGTATGCCGGGCCTTACAGGTCTCGAAACCTTGTCGAAGATTAAAGAAATATATCCCCAATTGCCGGTGGTAATGATTACCAAAAACGAGGCTGAATATATAATGGAGGATGCCATAGGCGCCCAGATAACCGATTACCTTATAAAACCGGTTAATCCTAATCAGGTATTGTTGTCGCTAAAGAAAATAATGGATGGCAAGCGCCTGGTATCTGAAAAGACAAATATTGCCTACCAGCAGGATTTCAGGAACCTGTTTATGGCACTTAGTAATAATCCTAATCATGAGGAGTGGAAGGAATTGTATAAGAAGCTGGTATATTGGGAGCTGGAAATGGGCAAGAGTGATAGCGAGGAAATGATGGAAATACTTCAATCGCAAAAAGCGGAAGCCAACACAGAGTTCTTTAAATATATCTCTAAAAATTATGCCAACTGGATAAAGGATAATGGTAAGTCAGGCCCTATGCTTTCCCACCAGGTATTTGAGAAAAAAGTAGCACCCTACCTCAAGCAGGGTAAGCCTACCTTCCTGGTGGTAATTGATAACCTGCGTTATGACCACTGGAAGGCATTCCAGCCCATTATTACTGAATCTTTCAGGATGATAGAGGAAGATATGTTTTATAGCATACTCCCTACAGCTACACAATATTGCAGGAATGCAATCTTTGCAGGTATGTTGCCAATAGACATTGAAGCCCACTTCCCGGTGGAATGGAAAAATGATGATGAGGATGGTGGTAAGAATTTATATGAAGAGAAGTTTCTGCACAACCAGTTGAAGCACCTTAATCTTGATAAGCTGAAATGGCAGTATGTAAAAATCACTAATAATGACGATGCCAGGTTTATGGAAGAAAATATCCATAACTACCTAAACAACGACCTTACTGTTATTGTTTACAATTTCGTAGATATGCTATCGCATGCCCGCACCGAAATGGAAGTGTTGAAAGAATTGGCAG
>CAIWHI010000774.1 GCA_903912435.1 uncultured Bacteroidota bacterium
AGTAGCCGCCATAGGATGACCAGCTAATACAGTATGCATCACAATAGTTTGCATACCCGTATCAGCTTTCATATCAGTAGATTTTTGGTAGGTAGCAAGCAAGCTGGCCAATTGCTTCTGGTCTGTCTCCAGTTTATCAAGCTTTTGTGATAGTGCCAACTTATCCTCTGCGGTTTTTCTACCCTGATTTACCAGATACATGTTCACAGCCACACTACCCACCAGGGCCAGAATCATAGCAGCATACTTCCAGGAAATCATAGGTTTGCGGTATTCAGGTTTAAATGGCATCACTACAGATTTTCTGGTAGTTTCAAACTCATTTACTTCAGCAACACCCGCATTATCACTTGCGCTAGGAGATGGAGTATTAATGGCATCCCATATTTTATCCTGCAATGCCGATGGTGGTTCTTTAGCTTGTGTTTGGGCATATGCCAGCATGGCATCTTCCATAGCTTGCAGCTCTACACGCAATTCAGGGTGATTTTCAAGTTTCAGCAATACAAGCTCCTCCTCTTCCCTGGTTAATGCCCCAAGGAGAAAAGCTTCTAATACGCCTGAATCTATATATTCGTTTATATCCACCTGATTTCTAAATATTGTTATTTACCAAAAACACCTCTTAATTGTTGTATCGCCGCCCGCATCCTCGTTTTCACAGTTCCCAACGGAATTTCCATCTCCTTCGATATCTCATCCATGGTATAGCCCTTATAATAAGCCATATCAATCAGGCTTTCGTACTCCGGTCTCAACCCTGCTACCACCTTTCTCAACCCTATCGAATCCGTCATTTGCTCCGTCTTCATACCTTTCGACAAATTATTTACGACATCTTCACCCGTTTGGATTTTGCCCTTCATAATTTCTCCCTTACTCCGTAGTTTATCAATAGCCGCATTTCGGGCTATATTCAGCATCCAGGTATAGATACGCCCCTTTTGCGGATTATAACTATCAATATTACTCCAAATCTTCACAAAAACATCCTGTAACACATCCTGGGCAATATGCTCATCATAAACCACCTTATTGATCACACCATACAGCACTGCTGAATACTGTTGGTACAAATAATTAAAGCCCTCCCTGCTCTGCTTCTTCAGCAGCCCAACAAGTTCATCCTCATTATATGTAATAGTTGTACCCAAAAAATAGTGTTAATACCGCAGTATGAATAATAATGCTGGTAAAAGTAAATAGTAAAAACTAAACAATCAAAAATTGGCCGGTGAAATGAGCATATCACCTCCTTTAATTTATCCCCACCTCTTAGCAAACTCAGCAGCCGGCAATAAAAAAGATTTTTTGTGCCAGCTTTTATTCCACTATTAGGCATTAGTGGCACCATTCATCTATAGGTTTGCTATTGGGTGTTACCATCATAACCATAAAAACTGACACTTGTCCGTTTCAACAAGAAACAGGATTTAGGATTGGTAGGATTTTAAGACAAATAGGGTTCAAATTTGAATATAGCATTTGAGAGCCAGATTTGACAAATTATCAAATTTGTCAAATCTTATGAATTGCCCCAATTTTCGGAAAAAAACTATTTCCAATTTGGGCAATGAGACTGCTGTAATTTATTGATTTATAGTTACATGTGATTTTTCGTAATTTCCCATCATTGCCCCAATGTTGCCCTATTTTGTCTTGAACTATGAGTAAGCTGATTATATGATGGACTATGATTTCACTTATTGGTGATAAAAATTATTAGTATTAAATAATATATAAAGGATAGTAAATTCTCCAACCTAAACTATCAATCATATGAAAATTAACTACAATTCTCTTTAAATATAAGCATTTAGCTTTTACGGTATCCCATGCAGTAGGAGAAGAATATACAACTGCTGAATCAAATATAAAAACTTCAATTCCCATATTTGGATTACTTTTATCGAATGCTTCATCAATACATGAAAGGAAAATACTTATACAGTCATCATTTGTACTATTTGGATGTATATAATAATAATTCACATTATTGCATGTAGCCAATCCAGATGGTTTTGGATCAACTCCATATGTTAAGGTATCAATTAATGAATCTGTAACACATGAAAAATAGCAATACAATGCTTGATTTGATTTGTTCACAACTGGTATTGAATTGTATGTACAATTTCTCAATGGACAGCATGAAATTGCAAAGACTATTAATATTCCTGAAATAATATGGATAAACACTTTACTAACACTCATTTTATTAATATTGACCGTTATCTATAATTGTAGAAATAATTCCATCAACAACCTTGCCACCAATAAAGCATTAAAGGAGAGAGCGATTTAACCACAACAATCTTTCTTTGAATAAATCGATAAAAAGGTATCTTTAATGTATATTTTTTTTTCGAAAGGAATGATGAGGAAAACGCCAATAAGGTGGGGTCGAAATATTTAAACCGAAAATTCCTCTGATTGAATTCCAGAATTGCCCAATAGAGATATATTGATACTTTTGCATTCCAATTTACATAGATGAAAAGCATTTTTTTACATAGATTTCGATTCAAACGGCTTTATCTACCTAGCCAGAATCGCTATTTTATGACTAAAAATAAACCAAGAGCATCGCAGGATAGGCGAACTCGTTTATTTTCTGCAAGAAAATACTTTTCTGTCATCCAAAAACCTATAAAAAAGAGTTTTAATTCTTCAATTGACATTATTGATAGTATTCATCAAACAAATATTAATCTCAACAACATAGAAGTTCGGGAAACCAACAGTATATATTATAACGGTTCTATAAATTATGATGATTTGGGAATTCCATATGCTTTAGATATTTCTAAGTTAAATAATGAAAAACCAATTACAATCTTTCATGAAATAGGCCATTTAATTGACCTGGTAGGAGTGGGTACACCGGGGCAATTTGAAAGTAGAAATCCAGATGGCCTATTTGCAAACATACTAAAGACAGCTTTTGCATCGCCCGAAATAATAAAAATTAAGAATATAGTTATTTCAAAAATAATCCATGTTGATGGCAAACAAATACCTTTACCCCCCAATACAATTCGCTACTTAGCTTACCTAATTGACCCATGCGAAATCGTGGCACGATCATATGCCCAATATATTGTACGAAAGTCGAATTCAAAAATATTGGTTAAAATGCTTCAAAATCGAAAAAAAGATAATAAATTTGGTGAACAATGGAGCGAAAAGAGTTTTGAACCATTATTATCTGAGTGGAATAATTTTCTAAATTCAATCGGATGGCACGTAAAGAAATGAAATATAATTTGGATGAAATATTAAAGAAAATCCAACTTAACCAGCAATTGGGTAGAGATGAAGAGGTTTACTATTTAATAGAAGCACTTGGCATGAAGCAAAAAGATGCTGAAAGAACTGTATATTTAGGTGAACACCATCAAGAACATGGAGTATTAAGAGATTGAAACTATAAAAATCCATAAGTTTAAGTCTTCGCTAATTCAGCCTTCCCCCTACAAAAAAAGCCTGGTAACGAATTACCAGGCTTTCTATCAAATTCATTTTATTACTAACCCTTACTAAAGGCATTCAATATATCGTATTTAGTAAGGATGGTATACTGGCCGCTTTCATCTTTGGTCAATACTGCTCCATTATCCTTGTTGATATAATGGGTAAGGCGCTCAAGAGGGGTGTCCATATCCACAACCGGCATAGGGGCATCCATCACATCAGCTACCAGCATATCTTTTACATCTGCCTCCTCTATCAGTTTTTTGAATAGGCCACCCTGGGTTACACTGCCGGTCATTTCGCCATCAAGCATCACAGGTATTTGCTCAATATCATATTTCTTCATCAGGCCCATAGCATCTATAACTTTACTGTTGGCATCTATAGTCACCAGCCTTCTGCGGCCCAGGCCACCTATCAGGTCCCGCACGGTTTCCACTTCCAGGTAGCCACGGTCCAGCATCCACTCGTCGTTATAAATTTTTGCTACATATCTTGAG
>CAIWHI010000775.1 GCA_903912435.1 uncultured Bacteroidota bacterium
AAAAGCTGGCGGTTCTGGTAAAACTAAAAAAGTGGATATCAGTGGCAATACGGGTAGTGGAAATAATGGTGGAGGCAATTCAGGCGGCGAGAATAACGGAGGTGGCAATACTGGACAGGTTGACCCTACAAGCTTGCCTTACCATGGCGTAAACACGGCAAATATGACTGATGACCAATTGGATTCATTGGTTCAGGTTCAGGATGAACAGGATAGGGCTAAAGCCGCTGCGGAAAAAGCCAAAAGGAAGGCCGCTAAAAAGGCTGCACGGAAAGCAAGGAGGGCAAAACCACCCGTATTGACCCCTGCTGAAATGGCTATAGGTCATGTATTGACAATGGTAAATAGGGTGACTGTTAACTATACCCAAACTGGTGGTACTACTTTGCCCGGCTGGATGGATAGTACTCGTTTTATGGGCATTAATACTTCTACATTTGCTCCTGGTTACAATTTTGTCTATGGTTACCAGCCTGACTATAAATGGCTGGCTGAACAGGCTTCTGCCGATAGGTTAACACGCGATTCCCTTTTTAATGCTCAGTTCCAGCAAACATATTCCAGCAACCTTAATGCTACCATGGCTGTTTCTCCTACCAAGGATTTTAGGCTGGATTTGAACCTTACACAGACCTTCTCAAAGTCGCATAGCGAATTGTATGCCGATACCGGAGGTGTGGGAGGTCCCAGAGGATTAGGGGAATACCATCATTTTAACCCCTACGAAACTGGCTCATTTAGTATTACCTACATTACTTTGAGTAGCCTGTTTAGTAATACAGGAGTGGGTTCGGCAATTTATAATCAGTTCCTGGATAACAGGCTAATTATATCTCATCGCCTGGGTGTTAGCAACCCTTATACAAATGGTTTGGTAGATCCTTCTGACCCTAAATACCTCAAAGGGTATACTTCTTTCTCACAGGATGTATTGATACCTTCATTCATTGCAGCCTACAGTGGTAAGAGTGCATCATCAGTTCCGATGATTGACTATAACCACCAGAGTATCAGCGATAATCCATTTAAGTATTTCTTCCCTATGCCTAACTGGAAATTGAACTATTCAGGATTGAGTAAAATCCCTACATTGGCCAAATACTTTAAAACATTGACCATTACAAGTGGCTATACCGGCACTATGTCTATGAATGGGTTTAGTTCGAGTCTACTATATGGTGATCTTTATGGACTGGGATTCCCATCGTTTATCGATCCTAATTCGCATAACTATGTGCCCTTCTTCCAGATGCCGAATGTCACTATCACACAGGCTTTAAATCCATTAATAGGATTTGATATTGCGTTCCTCAATAATCTTACAGGTAGGTTCGAAATCAGGAAATCAAAAATGGATGCTTTGAGCCTCATAGATTACCAGATAAGTGAGAACGCAAGTACCGAATATGTGATAGGTGCTGGCTTCAGAAAGAAGGGTGTTAAACTGCCATTTAAGGTAATGGGCGTAAAGAAATTGAAGAATGAATTGATTGGTAAATTGGATATAAGCCTTAGGGACGATAAGTCTACTAACACATTCTTATCCAATAATATAGGTATTGTATCTCGTGGACAGGTTGTATTGAGGATTTCGCCATCAATTGACTATTCTGTAAACCAGAAACTCACCCTGCATTTCTTCTTCGACAGGCAACAAACCATACCTTATGTGTCTAATTCTTACCCTACAACCACAACTAAGGGAGGCTTGATGCTTAGGTTCATTTTTGCCCAATAGAGCTGGGAATGAAGAGGGTATGTCACATATCTCCCTAAAATTAACAAGTCATACTAATTCATTGTGCTTATTTTCGTATAATTTAGTCACTTAAAGATTAAATCTAAATAGTGACATCTTGACTTAATGTATGAATTGGAAACAAATTAAGTGGAAGCTCAAATATTATTGGCAGTATTTCCCATTTACTTTAAACACACTTATCAGTGCAGTATGCGGATGGGGCGCATGGCGTTTACTCTATAAACCTGTTCCCAAAGGGGGTGAGGTATCTCCCTTCATTCCATTTATCCTGTTGATGGGTAAGATGGCACTATGGTTTGTAGGAGGTTTAGTAGGTCTATCTATTTTAAGTACTTTCATTTGTTTTATTTATTATTTATACCTCCGCAATTCCAAAGGGAATAAACTTGAAATTGAATTTACCACCGAAACAAAAGACGGAAAGAAAAACAGGCTTTACCTTAATGCCCGTCTGGATGGGGCTATCAGACCCATTCTTGGCTTTGTGAAAGGGCGCTTGTATTATGACGATAATGTAATGACCGACCGGTTTGGCATGCTGTCCAACAAACGCAGGGAGCAAAGCCTTTGGAGAGTAGGTATAGTAGGTAAAAGCCGGTTGAGATTGCCCGATATCAAAGAGTATGACCTAAAGGGTGGTTTTATCTATTTTCATGATATGTTGCATCTATTTTCATTGGCATCAGCACAGCCCATCAGCGGCCATTTTTACCAGCCCCCTGTTTTGGTTGATGAAAATGACAGGGAGGTGTTTCCTAAGAAAACAGAGAGCATGGAGGTGCGTATAGAGCAGTTGAGAAGGGTAGAAGGGGAGCACCTGAATTATAAGGATTTTGAAAGCGGCGATGATGTGCGCCGTATAGTGTGGAAGCTATATGCCAAAAACAGGGAACTGGTAGTAAGGGTGCCTGAATTATTCGAACCCTATGCCTCCCATCTCTATTTGTACGCATCATTTTTCGCTGATGTAAAAACGAATTGGTTGGATGAGGGCTACTTGAAAGAAATGCTCAATTACTACAAAAATTGTATTTGGACTGTATATGATACCCTTGGTCAAAAAGAATGGGACCTCAGGTTTATTGCCGACCAGTCATTCCATATCCCGGAACAATTGAGTGATGCGGATATGACTTCCCGAATTATCAGTAATAGCACCTGGCACAAGGATACTGGTTTGCAGCAGTATTTTAATCCTAAAACAGGAACGGTTTTAATCATTTCTTCACTTACAGACCCTATAGACCTTGTAAATATCCTGGACAGGTGCGATGCCTCTACTGTGATCTATTACGTAAAGGTATCTGGGGTCTTAAAGCACTTTGCCCCATTAGGTATTCTGGGCCGAATATTATTTTTGCCCCCGCAGGATAGATTAGCCCGGTTAAGAACCAACTGGACGTTTTCGCCCATAAGATTTCAAATTAGTAAGAAGGAGAAGGAAATAGAAGAGATATTGAATAAAAGTGCAGTGACCTGGGCCATACTTTAGTTTAAGAATGGTGAAATTTGTAAAAGCCAATATTTGTAGTTTTGGTAAGGAATTGTAAGATTTCTAAGTTTTCAGGATGAATTTTCAATTATTTCTGTGTCAAAAAAATATTTTTTCAGATTTTACTTTTTGTTTTAAATCTTTCCCTTACCTTTGCACTCCATTTAAATATATTACTAACGCAAGCAATGCCTACAATACAACAACTAGTACGTAAAGGCCGGGAGCAAATGAGGACTAAATCAAAGTCCCGCGCTCTGGATTCCTGTCCGCAACGCCGTGGAGTTTGTACCCGTGTATATACTACTACGCCAAAAAAACCAAACTCAGCACTTCGTAAGGTAGCCAAGGTGCGCCTTACCAATAAAGTAGAGGTAATCGCATACATTCCCGGTGAAGGGCATAACCTACAGGAGCACTCAATAGTGTTAATCCGTGGCGGTCGTGTTAAGGACTTACCAGGTGTGCGTTATCACATCGTTCGTGGTGCGCTGGATACAGCAGGTGTGAAAGACCGTAAAAAGAGCCGTAGTAAGTACGGAACTAAAAAGGAAAAAGCAAAGGCAGGCGGCGCTAAAGGTGCACCAGCTAAAGGCGGTAAAAAATAATTAATTAACACTTTAATATAAGCCAATCAATAGATGAGAAAGGCACAGGCAAAAAAACTTCCGTTAGCTCCGGATCCAAAATACAAAGACAAACACGTAACCCGTTTTGTTAACTGCCTTATGATAGGTGGTAATAAAACTGTGGTTTTAAGCGCCTTTTATGATGCGCTTGATAAGGTGAGCAAGATTACTAACGACAATGGCTATGAAGTGTGGAAACGCGCTCTGGGCAATGTAACTCCGGCTGTAGAAGTACGTAGCCGTCGTATCGGTGGTGCTACTTTCCAGATTCCTTCAGAAGTTCGCCCTGATCGTAAAATTTCTTTAAGCATGAAGTGGCTTATTCGTTATAGTCGCGAACGTAATG
>CAIWHI010000776.1 GCA_903912435.1 uncultured Bacteroidota bacterium
CCAAAGCCGCATTATAATACGGTGAGTACCATCATTAAAATACTGGAAGACAAGGGTTTTGCAGGACATGAATCGTTTGGAAAATCGAACAGGTATTTTCCTGAAGTGAAAAAGGATGATTATACAAAAAAAACAATGACACAGTTTTTGAAGGGTTATTTTGAAGGGTCTTATGCCAATATGCTTTCCTTTTTTGCCAAGGAAAAGGATATAAGTATAGAAGAGTTGGAAAGTATATTGAACGAAATGAAAAAAGCTGACCACAAAAAGTAATTACAATGTTCTACCTCATTCAAGTATCGGTTTATACGGCAGCTATGCTGATAATTTATGCGCTGTTTCTAAGGAACAGGGGTGTACATTCATTTGCAAGATATTATTTGTTGCTCTGTGCTGTTTTGCCTTTTTTGCTGCCATTTATAAGCTTGCCTCAGGAGTTTGGGGTAGAGCTTCAACAGGCAATTGGTTTTAGGATGGTGCTGCCTGAAATAGTAGTTGGTTCAAATTTAGCGTTAAAGGCGGCACCGATTCTAAATTGGGTAATGCTTGTTTATCTGGTGGTAGCCGGTCTACTATTCTTAAGGCAGATAATCAATATGGCGGCAATTCTTAGGCTGGTATCGAAAAATAGGAAGATAAAGGGGGATGGGTATACACTGGTTACGGAATGTGGGTATGGGCCAGGGAGCTTCGGTAGCTATATATTTTTTCCGTTTGGGGAGGTGAATGAAACCATATTGAAACATGAGGAGGCGCATACCAGGATGCACCATACAATTGATGTGGTATTAGTCAATTTTATTCAGGCTTTAGCATGGCCTAATCTTTTTATACAAATTATCAAAACCGAACTTAAGCAGGTGCATGAGTTTCAGGCTGATGCGAGTGTGGTGATTGATAGGGATGATTATGCGCGCTTGCTGCTTGGTTCGGTATTTAATGTGCCTTCCATACCTATAATGCATTTATTTATTATTCACCCCATAAAACGTAGAATTATGATGTTACAAAAAAAGAACCAGGGCTCACCTGCAAGGCCTATAATGCAGGTGTCGCTATCAATGATGCTATTGGTAGGTGCTGCGATGGCAGTGCAGAGTTGCAGTAAACATGTACCGGGAGATGCGACAAATACTACAGGAAAAACGCTGTCAGAAAAAGTCCCCCCAGCTTCAACCAACCTGAATCTTGTACCAGTAAGTGAAATGAAGAATTTGGAAAAATATCCTACCTATCCCGATTTAGGAGGATTTTTGATGTTGGAGATTAAATATCCCGAAAGTGCACGAAAAAATAATATTCAGGGTAGGGTAACAGTTCAATTTGTAGTGGACTCTTATGGTGATGTATTATATCCCAGAATTGTTAAGTCGCCGGATACTGTATTGTCGACCGAGGCTTTGAGGGTTTTAGGAAAAATGAACAAATGGGAACCAGGTGTAATGAAGGGTAAAAAGGTGGATGTGGAAATGACATTGCCTATATTGTTTAAGCTGGATAATTAGGTTGTTGTATCACATAGTGAGTTTTTTAACCGGGGCATTTGTTCCCGGTTATTGAGGTTTGAGGGGGAATGTGTCTGAATTAGGATTTGTAGGATTTAAGGATTTGGCTAATCCTAGCCGAGGTTTACAATTTCGATTTCGGGGATTAAAAATCCCCTGCCATTTGGGACGGGATTAAAAATCTAATATCGTTTAGTTGATGGATTGGTCATATCCTAAATGTAATTTTATCGCAATTGTGTAAGTGCGACATAAGATTTCGCCCCGCCGCGGCGGACTCACTATTTCCGACCATCATGGCTACCCAGGGCGATGCCCTGGGCTAGTATCTTTAGCCCTTTAAG
>CAIWHI010000777.1 GCA_903912435.1 uncultured Bacteroidota bacterium
CCATAGAAAGAATAGGAGGGCGGTTTGAGGGTGTGCTAAGGAACCAGGTAATTAGGTATGATGGCAAAAGAAGCTCGGCCTATTATAGCATTATTGATGAAGAATGGCCGGAAGTAAAATTGAATCTTGAGCAGCTTGTAATCAGCAAAAATGGCTAATTACAAAATGTTGTATTAGTATTGTTACACAGTTCTTGACAAAATGCAAAGAGTATATTGTTGAGCCAGGGCAAAGTAAATTGCGACAATTTTGCACTGCAAAAATTGCATGTTTTAACTTTTGACTTTTAACTTTTGACTTTAATAAATGTACACACCGACTCATTTTAATATGGAAAGTAAGGCTGAGGCTATTAGTTTTATTAAACAAAATAGTTTTGGGGCTATGGTTGTCAATAAGATAGCTGGTTTATCGGCTACCCATATTCCATTTGTATATTCGGAATCAAAAGATGGATTAGGTTTTTTGTTTGGTCACATTTCGGTGGCTAACCAGCAAATGAAAGAGATTAATGAGCATACCGAAGTTTTGGTTATTTTTCAGGGTGCGAATGCTTATGTACCTTCATCGTGGTATGACCATGTAAATGTGCCCACATGGAATTATATTGCAGTGCATGTATATGGCAAAATAAGGATAATAAATGGTGAGGAGTTAATATCATCATTGGGGAAGCTGGTTGATAAACACGAATCAAACTCACTGAATGCAGTAACAATTGAGAGCATACCCAAGGACTTTTTGAATAGCCATATAAAGGGGATAATAGGATTTGAAATAAAGATTGAACGAATGGAAGGTGCGAAGAAATTATCCCAAAACAGGGATGATAAGAATTATGGAAATATTGTAAGTGAATTGGAAAAGGCAGGTGATGAAAATTCGGTGGAAATTGCAGCCCATATGAGGAGACTGAGAAAGGTGGATTAAATATTGATTATGGTACGGTTATTATATAAATAGCATACAAAGGATGGTTAAATTAAATAAGGTTCATCACATAGCTATCATCTGCTCTGATTATGAGGTGTCGAAAGCTTTTTATACCGGTGTGTTGGGGTTTTCAATTATCCTAGAGGTTTATAGAGAGGAGCGGGATTCATGGAAACTGGATTTGGGACTGAATGGGGAATATCTAATAGAGCTATTCTCGTTCCCTAACCCACCATTAAGGGTATCCAAACCAGAGGCTAGAGGGCTTAGGCATTTAGCTTTTGAGGTGGATAATATTGATGATGCAGTAGGGTGGCTTAATGCAAATAAAGTAGTGGTTGAACCTGTAAGAATAGATGAATTTACAGGTAAAAAATTTACATTTATTGCAGACCCAGATGGTTTGCCAATTGAATTTTGTGAGGTGTGATGCCATTATTTAATAAAATGTGTGAAATATGGAAAGGATACACGAGCATAAATACAAATTAACCAACCAATGGACCGGAAAATCGGAGGCAGGTAACAAAGATGTAAAAACTTACGACCGTAGCCATACCATATGTATTGGCAATAAGCCAGAACTACATCTTACAACTGATAATGCCGCAGTAGGCGATAAAAACAAGCTCAATCCAGAAGACCTACTTGTAACGGCACTTTCATCGTGCCATATGCTGTCTTACCTCTATATATGTTCTATGGAAGGAGTGGTGGTGCTTGATTATGTAGATAATGCAACAGGCATTATGGATGAGAATAGCAGAGGTGGAGGACAGTTTAGAGAGGTTACATTAAATCCAGTTATGATTGTTGCTGAGGAGTCAATGATTAACCAAGCTATTGAATTGCACCATAAAGCCCATGAGATTTGTTATATTGCCAATTCTGTAAATTTTCCGGTGAATTGTAATCCGGTTTGTAAATCCAGATAAATGATAAAAGATGCACCCTGAACTGAAATTTTATATTGAAACCGAACGCCTTATTTTAAGGGATATGTTGCCCGAGGACGCTGAAGCCCTGTTTAGAATGGACTCCGACCCCGAAGTGCATACTTATTTGGGGAATAACCCGGTAAAGGATATTGAGCATATCCGGAACTATATACAAGCCATAAGGCAACAGTATATTGATACTGGTATTGGCCGTTGGGCTGCGGTTGAGAAATCTACAGGGGAGGTGATTGGGTGGACAGGCCTAAAACTACTTAAGGATAACTGGAACGGTCATACTAACGTGCATGATGTAGGATACAGGTTAGCTAAAAAGTTTTGGAACAAGGGTTATGCCACTGAGTCTACAATAGCTTCACTTAAGTATGCCTTTGAAGTTTTGAACATTGATATAGTTTATGGTTCTGCCAATATTCATAATACCCGCTCCCGGAGGGCATTAGAAAAATGTGGGCTGACCTATGTGGAGCAGTTTTATTATGGGGATATTTTATGTGATTGGCTGAAAATAACCAAAGAAGAATGGTTGGTGAAAAGCCATGATAAGTAATGGTCGGCAATAGTACATTATTAGGCAGTTGAGATTCGGAAGGCTATCATACTTTGAATTCCGGTCGCAAACCGGCTGATTTAGTAGACAAAAGTGAACCTATTGTAACACTCGCGTAAGTAAAATAATGTTATCTTTCGTTACTGGGTTAAAATTCTCTACATTTTGGGTCAGGATAAAAAATCAATCAGCACATGGGATATTTGGGACACCAGTGTCGGAGTAGTGTAAAAAATATTTGGCTATTTTTTAGTTTAAGTGTTATATTTGGTTTCTTATTGATTCCCCACCTATATATTAATACTTATGCTTGAGTTCCTATCTTATAAATTCGAAGACAATACTGATTTCATCAGCACCTTTGATGAGGCTCCATTGTGGAGCGCGTCGTTTGGATTGTTATTACTGAAGCACCTGGAGTTGAAACC
>CAIWHI010000778.1 GCA_903912435.1 uncultured Bacteroidota bacterium
CCCCTTCCCCTTACTTATGTATTTATTGCCTTTTATGTAGAAACGGTAGGGTAGCAGTGCATCCTCCCTGGCATAGTTTACACCAATACGTGTACTGGCTACAATATCACTATCGGGTATTTGTGGCCAGTCTTCTATATATACTGAATCGCGAAAAAGGGAAATACCAGTCATATCAGTACTTATTCCTAATGCCTGGCTCATTGCACCCGGGCCGGCGGTAATGGCAGGGGTTAGTTTGGTCATTTTTCTTCTTTGTAGCATTATATCCAGGCCATCCACTGGTTCTATAGCCCGAATTAGTACTGCATGTGGTGTTCCTGCCTCATGGGTTACTACATTAAAAAGATGGTGAATGCCATAACATAAGTATACATAAGCAGTGCCGCCTTGCATATACATTACTTCCGTTCGTTTCGTCCTTCTGCCACCCCAGGCATGCGAAGCCTTGTCTGTAACCCCGGCATATGCCTCAGTTTCTGTTATGATGCCGGATGTTTTTTGACCATCAATTTCGGTAACCAGTAGCTTACCTAAAAGCAGACGGGCTATGTCTACAACATCATGGGCGGTATAGAATTCGTGGGTAAGCATGTGACTTATATCAAAACCGTAGAAATACCACAAAATTAGTTTGATATCTTCTCTATTCAGAACTATTAATTACCCCCTTATGATTTCTCCAGCCACTCCAGGCTTGCTGCAATTACTTCCTTCATATGGCTCTTTGCCGATAGTACCTTGCCATCTTTGTCTTTTTCATATTCATTGAAGGAATGGTCATAAGGGTAAACCTTGTAGAGGATATTGGTCTTTTTTTGCCTGATACTTTCCAGATAGAGATAGTCTGTCCCGGCAATCGCAGAATTATGGTCGTTTGAACAACCAACTATATATACAGGTATTGATAGGGACATCAGGTTCTCGGTAGGGTTATTATTGCCAAAGCTACTCCACCTCAGGTAGGTATGCCCATACCAGTATTTATCAGTGGCTTCAGGGTAATTGTAGATGTCTTTGATTTGCTGGTAAAGGGTATCAATATTTTCCTGGGCCTGTGCTGCTGTTTCTTCGCCAGCCTTTCCGCTGATGCGCTCCTGCAACAGGAAATCATAAAATTGGCTCAATCCATTGCCTATAAAAACCACCAACCTGTTTACCCTTTTGTCTTCAGCCGCAAGCCGTGTTGCCACCTGGAAGCCCTCTGATATACCGATTACTGCAATCTTTTTCGTGTCGGTTTTTCTTTGTTTCAGCAAATCGGTAATGACCATGCGTGCGGCTCCTAAACGCCATTGCAGCGATAAGCGGGCATCATATTCTTTAGGGGCAGGGTATTCGGGGCCGGTGGCGGGGTCAAATTTTACTGAATCAACAAAAGGCACACCGGGCTTTGAAATCAATACGATATGATAAGTTTCAGACAATTTCTTAAAATCAATCACTACCGAACTCCCGGTACCCTGTGGGGTATACTGGAACAATGGAAACGGGCCTGACCCATCCAGATAAATCAATACGGGTTTTTGTTTGTCCTTACCTGCAGTGCTTACATAGTAATGCACCTTGCCTAGTTTTTTGTCGTTTAGGGTATATTCATCAAAGCCCAGTTTGGCAGGGGTGAGTACCTGTGCTAGCAAACCATGAGATATGGGAAACAAAAAACAGATACCTAGTAAAACGGAAAATGCGGAATTTTTTTGCATGATATTCAATAGTTAAGTGCTCAATGATGCGGGCAAATTTATTTTCAGAAACCTTAAAGTAAAGCTAAAGAAGCCATTAAATGCAATTTTACCGTCTTTTGGGGGATGCGTGGCTTTACTAATGGTAGACGCATTAATAGTCCAGGTTTACCCCATTGTTCTTTGTAATTGTAAACCCGAAGGGTTGGTATTTTTGTAGAA
>CAIWHI010000779.1 GCA_903912435.1 uncultured Bacteroidota bacterium
TTATGCACATGCCATAAAGGCAGCAGGTGTGAAAAAGGTAGTGAACCTAAGTAGTGTAGGTGCCCATATGCCTACAGGTTGCGGCCCGGTAAGTGGCTTGTATCATGTAGAAGCTGAGTTGAATAGCCTTGAAAATATTGATGTATTACATCTGCGCCCGGCCTTCTTCTATTACAACCTTTGTGCTAATATTCCCCTAATCAAGCATATGGGTATTATAGGGGCTAACTATGGAGAAGGCACTACTATGGTTATGGTACACCCAAATGATATTGCAGCAGTAGCCTCTACTCATCTTTTGAATCCTACTTTTACTGGCAGTTCAGTAGTATACATAGCAGGTGATGAGCGTCCCACCTACGAAATTGCCAAAGTACTAGGCGAGGCAATTGGCAAACCTGGTCTGCCATGGGTGAATTTCAAAAATGATGATAGCATGAATGGTATGGTACAGGCAGGTCTGTCGCAGGAGGTTGCGAGCAACTATGTAGAAATGGGTGCTGCCATTGCAAGTGGTGAAATGTCATCTGATTACCAGAATCGCAAACCAACACTTAGCCCTACCAAGCTTGAAGATTTCGCTAAAGAATTTGCTTCAATTTTCGCCAATTCATAATTATCCTAAGGGATAATAAAACAAAAGACCTCAGTCTACATTGCCAATTCCGGCTTGAGACGGAGGTCTTTTTTATGCGAGTAAGTATAGATTGCTTTATTTAAGTGGCTATTATCCAGAAAACAGGCTAGAAATTGGATCTAACTACAATAATTTAGGGCTAAAATAATTAGCCCAATAATATAAAATCATTAGCCTTTAATTTATTTTATTATCCCTTATACTATAGACTCTTATTTACTCATCGGCTGCCTTATAATTGTCTTCAGCTTTTCTGGTGCTGTTCTTCTCATATCACTAAGGTAAATTTCGCGGTGCTTGCCACTTAATTGATAACCATTAGCTTTAATGAATTCATGCAGTTTCAAGATAGTAGGTGGCTCTCCACTATATGGGCCTATATACAATACCTGCGCACTCAATCCGTCAGCCATTGCCTCAAACCTTACCTTATCCAGTGCTGGCACTTGCTTCCTCCCTGCTAATAGTTTCCTGGCCTCCCCTACTAGCGCTGTAGTAATCAGTCTGGGTTGCATTATCATCAATGTCCATTTCCAAACGGCCTTATTACCGGTTAAAAAGTCATTCATATCATCGGCCCACCAAAGCCCCTCAAGAGGCATAACCCCATAATCCACCTGTAGTTCACCTTTCTTCACCATAAACTTAAGGGTATACGATAGCCCATATAATGCCTCTATAGCTTCCTGAAATAGTGGTGAATTATTGGGGTCTCCATTACCATCTATCATCAGGTAATTCAATTCAGGAACATCCACTATTTCCATTTTGGTTGCGGATGCCTTATAGAATTTGGGGAATTCATTCTTTAAATCTTGCTTTATCATATTAATGGTGTTTTATAAATACCTGGTATAGGGATATTTCGTTTCTTCATCTCCAATTGCAGCTTAGGTGGAATCCCATCCCGGCAGTTACAATTTTGCAAATGTAGCAAGTGCCATTCTATCCTTTGTTCAATAGTAGGATTTTTTGGCATCGGGTTAGAAGTATGCCATTCTGCATTTATTTTGGATTTCCCTTTCACTACTAATTATTCATATGGTCATACACATCATCCTCAGATTCGGTGGTCCGCTCAATACTTATGTTACAATCGCCTATCAGGGCAGCAATTGCGCCTACCGCTGCAAGTACTGGTATCAATAATGCAGCGGCCACCCCTACTGTAAGTGGAAAGCTCATTATTTCTTTACCCGACTTATCGTGAATGGTAATCTTCCTAACATTACCCTCTGCAATTAGTTCCTTCACCTTTTGCAATAAGGTGTCACCATGCAGCGAAAACGATTCTTTCTTTTCCATGACCTCAATATTTAAGTAACAAAATTGCAACATAATTACAAAAAATCTATTGAGCATAGTCACTACCTACACTGAGTTTGGTCAATATGGATATTAATTTGTAACAGCTATCAAAGCGCCAAAGTCGCCACCCAGGTCATAGCGATTCAATCCGGGTAAATACATCTTTGAAATAGCACCATCAAGAAATAAGGCATTGGGGCATTTTAGTTCATTTTTAAACAACTCAGCAAATTCATAGAAATTTACAAACCCATCTGATATGACAAATACCACCCTTCCATTTACGTCCACTCCTACCCCACTTCTTATATTCAGGTTTAGCGAGCCCTGGGTGAAATGTTCATTTATCTTACCATTATAAACCAGCATTGGTCCCGACTGGGTGGCATAAAGCGTACTATCTTTATAATTCTTAAACTCTTCAGATACCACTACCAGTGCTTTACCTTTTGTTAGCAAAAACACGCCATTGGGCTGCATATAAAAATTGGTACCTTCCCTGTGTTTTAGGTCTATATGTACTTGTTCTTTTTTATTTTCGATGTATAAACCTTTGGGAGAATTGTGGGTTGTATACATTCCTGCGTTAGTTGCGAAAAGGTAATACCTCACCCCTCTTCTCTAACATTGTTTTTAAATTGTTAATACTTAACAAATTATCATTATCAGCATCTTTCCAGTACATCTTAATCATTTTATGGGGATAATCCACAATATAAGTGTCATATGACTGCCCTTTATAGGACATTTTGGCTGAAATAGTGTATTTTAGGTCAACTCTATCCCTTTTTGGGTGGGCTATAGAATATGCAATATATATAAATATCAGACAAATAATAAAAAATAACTTTTTCATATTATATAACATTTGCTTATGAAGCATTATTAGGCACCAAAATATAGGCAATATCTAATTTTGACAAGAATAATTATAGAATTCTAGCTATCATATTAACTACCCATTGGTAAAAGTTTCCAAACATACGGTTTACCTTTGGCGAAATTTAATAA
>CAIWHI010000780.1 GCA_903912435.1 uncultured Bacteroidota bacterium
ACTCGCGCTTACAGCTAGTACTTCTATAGAGGTGCAGGATCGAGTTTTTGGTTCAGGAATGACTGACTTTATTTCCAAGCCATTGAATCCAGGCTACCTTTATGATACTATTTTGAAGTATCTGCAGCCTTATTAACAGGCTGTATTTGTTTTGGAGGGGGATTTGAGGTTGGTATTAAACTTTTTGATTTTTTTTTGTGTCTTTTATATGCAAATAAAGAATTTAATAAAAACACCAAAACCTCATGAAGAAAATTTCAGTACTAGTCCTATTGTTAGGCGTTATAATAATGTCTATAGGATGTAGCAAGACCAATACAGATACAAATTATAGTCAGGCTATTGCAAAAAGCAGAACATGGTCGGGTAATAAAAGTAGTTGGCATTATCTATTTCCTAATGATACGGTGAATAATTACCACTATCCGGTAACTAATATTGTATTTGCAGTAAATCGTGTTGATGCAAATACGCTAACCGTACCCGGCTATGCCTATGTAATGAAATACAGGTCTATAGACGAGATTAATCACATTATTAGGTTTGATACAGTGCATCCCTGGTGGGATAGTGCCATACTTATTTTTAATTATTCTACTGATAGCGTGGACTTTAAATATGCAGGTACAGGATTTGGTTACGGGGGTATGGAAGACCCTATATACCCAAGCACGCATTTATATTCACATAGGTAGGGTTTTTAATTAGAGTTAGGTTCGATGAATTTACCCGAATTTACCCAAAACCTGGCTTACCTCATTAAGTCCTCGTACGACATTATTTGGTAAGGTTTTGTAGCATCAATATGGAAGTATTTTTGGTTAGCCTGGGCGGCTGGTATGATATTAAATGAATTATAAAATCCCTTCGCATCATTAAATCCGGCAATCATTTCTTTTCGGTCTGAGTTGAAGAATGTAAAAGTCATTTGTGTATTTTCTTTATTCATTATGCAAAGCAACAGGCTTTCATAAGGCATAGCCCAGGTTTGTATGTATTTTCTGTCAATGGCTAACTGTTCGTACATGGCTAGCTTGGTAATGCTCTTTTTCTTCATCTGCACCAATATATTTTGTTCGAATTCAACCCTGTAATGAAACGTGGGATACCAGGAGCATATATAGACCAATCGAACCATTATGATTATCATTAATAAAGCTACGGCGCTGGTGTTTTTAAGATTGCATAAAAAGCTAAAAACAAATGGGGTGGCAATAATAATTCCCAGGCTCATCCATTCCAGCTCTATGTGGAATAGTTCGGTAGTCTCATCTAAATCTCCATAGCTAAGTCCCATAATAATGAGATATCCCAGAGCGGAGATTATCGTCCACCAGGCATGTTTCTTATCCTTCAACCTAAAGAGATGGATTAATCCAAATGTAAAAACTAGCAAACCTGCCCAGTAATTAGTAATGCAACGGTATAGGAAGATCCAAACCACCGGTCTGTTGAATGTTAGCAAAATGTCCTTAATTGAGAAATGCGTTATACCATAAAGATGTTGGCTGTCATAAGATTTTTCGGATGTTGTATTCACTAATTGGCCCAATATCGTGGCTACAATTATGCAACTAAGTATAATGGTCATTCGCCTGGTGTAGGGCCACAATTCTTTATCTAATATAAGGTAAATCCATAAATAGACCAGAGGTATGATGATAATAAAGTGAGTGGTGAGTGTGAGATAGCTAAGTATTGCAAATACTGGAATTGTAATTACGGTGCTAGCTTTTTTATTACCTAAAAATAGGGTAGTGCCCAATAGCAGGAACATATAGCCCGTGGCAAGGTTGAGGTCGGCTGGTAAAAAGAAGGAGGCACTTACCATTAATGTGTAGGAAATGCCCATAAGCGTAACCAGCTTATATTGTTTGTAGCCGAAAAATAATATACCTACTATAAGTAAATAGAATAGATTGAAACTAAGCAGGAAGCTGCCCAATATACTGGTAGCTGGCATATTAAGATGGTGAAACAGGTAGGGTAATAACTTAGAAATGACCGCACCAAACCTTTGCCCAATTAATAATAGTTTATCTGAATTCAATAATTCAAATGCTGCAAATGCTGTATCAGCAAACAAAAGCTTCTCCTTGAAAAACATTAAGGTTAAAATCAGTAGTGCAAAGAAGGCACCTATTGATACCCATGCACAATTTTTAAGTGTTGACTGCGACTGATTTATTGAATTTGGTGTATAGTTGTTCATTCAATAAATGTACTTATTTTTTCTGCTGGCAGATGATTCTTGTCAAAATCAAGGTTACTATTTAATTCTATTGTATTTTTATTATCCCAAAGCAATGATGTATTTAAGGGAATGGATTTGGAATTTGTTTTGTATTAGAAAGAATAATGATGAAATCTCAAGTTTTAGATTTGAATTTCAGAAAACCGTTTTAACTTTTGAATTAGTAAACTGTTTTGACTTTTAACTTTTAACTTTTGAATTAGCAAACTGTATTAATTTTTAACTTTTGACTTTTAATTTAGAAAAATGAAAATTGCCTCATTATATAATCTAAAGGGTGGAGTAGGGAAAACAGCATCCTGTGTCAACTTTGCCTATAGGGCAGCCAAAGATGGATTTACAACGCTGATCTGGGATCTAGACCCACAGGGTGCCGCGAGCTATTATTATAATGCGCAGGCCCCTGTGAAGTCGAGCGCAAAAAAGATAATAGAACAGACCATAAGCCTTAAGGAGGCAATAGTGCATAGTGAATATAAGGGATTGGATATTATACCTGCCGATAGGTCGTCGCGAAAATTAGATTTGCTGATAGATGCGCAAAATGGGTCTAAAAAACATTTTAAAAATCTATTGAAGGATGGTGCGAGTAGTTACGATTTTGTATTTATTGATTGCCCTCCAGGCTTTTCGCATGTGGCCGATAATATCTTTTATGCATCTGATGTAGTATTGATGCCGATAATACCTACCACGCTCTCGGTGCGTACTTATGAGCAAATGTCGGCTTATTTTGAGGATAAGGAAATAGACCTTGGTAAGCTATTGTGTTTCTTTAGTATGGTAGATATGCGCAAAACAGTGCATAAAGATTATGTGCAGGAATTATCAGCCGATAAGCATTTCTTTCAGCATTATATACCCTACCTATCTGATATTGAGAAAATGGGGGTAAAGACAGCTCCTGTTGAGGTGTTTGCACCCAATGGAAAGGGTGCCTTATCCTACCGTGAGTTATGGGCAGAAGTGCTTAAGAGGATAAAAGGCTAAAAGTAATAAGGAACAAGGATGAT
>CAIWHI010000781.1 GCA_903912435.1 uncultured Bacteroidota bacterium
AGTGTCAACCAAAATCAGGATTAAGAAAAACTGGTGTCAACCAGAATCAGGATTATCATCAAATTGTGTCAACCAAAACCAGGACGAGACATTACCTATTGAATTCCTATTGAAAATAGTTGAAATCCTGTTGAAAATGATTGAAATCCATTTGCCCACCAGTTAAAAACCATTTGATGTTTCTTTGACTTTTTGAGGATTTTACGTTGGGAGTGTACTTTTTTAGGTGAAAAAAGGGGTATTTTATGCCTAAAAAACCGTTTTTTTACTGTTTTTACATTTTTCAACCACAAAAACTACCAGCTTTTCATTAAAATTTTACGTTTTTCATAATTATCTAATACTATTGAGCAACTTTCCCAATCTATTGGTTTAATGTTATCCTGATTTTGATATTTATTGTAAAAAGGGTGGGTATCATTTTCTGAAAAATCCTGAATTCGCTTTTTTGCATCTTCAATTTTATTCAAAGCTACTTCTACCCATACATCCTCTAAGGTATCAGGTATCTGACCAAACAAAGATTCTATATTTTGTAACCTGCTTGCCAATAATTGGTGTACTCTATCCTCAACAGAATCACGATAACGCATATTGTAAATAAATACTTCTTCCCTTTCCTGACCAATTCGTTGAATCCTACCCTTACGTTGTTCCAATCGTGTTGGGTTCCAGGGTAAGTCAAGATTAATCAATGTGCCTAATGCCTGTAAATTTAAACCTTCACTTGCTGCATCTGTACCAAATAAGAGTTTAATCTGCTTATTGCGTACCATTTTTTTAATATCTTCCTTACTTTTGCGATAGTAAATACCCCTTTCATAAATACCGGATTTGTCGCTGCCTGCATATAATCCAAACAGTATATCGGGGAAATCATTTGCAAACCTATCACATACCCATTTTATTGTATCATAGTATTGTGAAAAAACAATACAACCCCTATTTATCCAAGGCTCAATTATAAAATTATCTGTAAGTATTTGTTTCAGTAAGTCATATTTTGGGTCTTTGTGCTGATGTTCTTCAAGGATTTTTACGAACCTTTCAAGACAAAATATTTCGTCTTTTGTAAGATTTTTGAATGGTGAATCCTGATTATTTATGTTGCCGTCTTCAATGTCATCACCTGATTCGTCTTCTTCATCATCGTTGCCATTTACCCAATTGTCGAGCATATTTGCACCTGTTGATAGACCTGCATACATGGAACTACATATCCTTCGCAAAAGCATTGTTTTAATGAACCCACTGCTTTTTACTCTTTGTCCAAGTAACATAGAGAACTCTTCAGCTAAACTATACGCATCAAACAAATGTGTTGATAATTTTATTCCTTCGTCATTACTCTCCCCATATAAAATAACATTAATTGGTTTCAAAAAGGGTTGATTAGTATCTGGATTGATTGCTGTTTCTAAGAATTTCCTTTCCCTTCGGATGATATGCCGTATGTATGGGTTACTGTTTTTAAGAAAATCATCTGCAAAAATTTGGTTTAGTTTTACCTTTTGTTGAGGATTGAGTATATGGAATTGGCTGCCTTGAATATTAAACTTAGTTGGGGGTAAATTAATAAGTCGTCTAAATACACCAAATGTTTTTGAGTTTTCTTCGGCAGGTGGAAATGGATTGCGTAACCAATCCCATTTTTGATTATCTTCTATTATCTCTTCCTTACCTGTAATTAAATCCAAGCCCCTATTAGCTTCCGTTCTCCATTTGCTTAAATAATCGCCTAATACAAAGTCATTGCCTTGTGATAGGATATATAACAAATCCCATGCCTCAATAGGGTGAATTTGTACAGGGGTTGCTGTTGCCAATAGCATACTTTTTGTTCTTGAGCCTATCTGTATCAAAAACTCCATCAGATTATTTGGTTGGGGTGCATCTTTTTCTTTTCCCTTTCCCAAATTTTTCCTTCTTGCCCTATGGCTCTCATCTACAATAATACATTCATAATTCAATTTCAGTAGTTGTTCACTAATTTTTGTTTTTGACCGCACTATTAATCCTTGTGATATAATACCTACCCTGCGGGGACATTTGCCAAATGCAAATTCTTCTTTTGCCGGATACTCAATTTTGTTTTCATCTGTCCAGCATTTACCATTCCAAACTGCCGATGGCATATCCAGTAAATTGAGTAGCTCATCCTGCCATTGCCAAATCAAAGTTTTGGGAGCTATGACAAGTATTGGTTTATCGCCTTCTAATGCCATTAGCATAGCGGAAAGTGCCAATTGTATTGTTTTGCCCAACCCAACCATATCGGCTAAAACAAATCTTGCGCCTAATCCGCTTATATGTGCCTTATATGCTAAATCAACAAAATATTTCTGATGTTCCCATAAACCAAATTCCTTTCTATAAACAGGGGTTTCAATTACGGTAGCTGCGGGGTTATTGGTATTTCTCCATTCAGTTATTTCATAAATTACCTTACGTTCTGCTATGCGCTTTATGTCCTCTATAATAAATTTAGTTAATTGTCTTGCCAAAGGGTGTTCCCAAAGTGCGTTAAACTCATTCTGAACCCAATTAATAGCGTCTGTATCATCATCTACCCATGCAATTTCATAATTACCACCCTTGCCCCATCCACTATAAGTTTCATTCATACTGCCCATGAAGGCAACTTTACTTCCATCATTCTTTGTAATTACTCCTGCCTTACCATGTATCAATCCAAAAACATCGTTGGGCAATACCCTTACGTCCATTTTACCTGTTTTAAGGTATTGGTATAGTTTTATAAGTCGTTCAGGGATTTTTGCCAATTCTTCTTCCGGTTTGCCTTCGCACCATTCCAACTTCATTGCCTGTGGTTGGTCTTTTATATACTTTACATCATCTGCCTGTAATTGAGAATTGCATATAATTCTTATTTGTCCGCCCATTTCATCAAGATACTCCCCTGCAATTTCTATGATAGAACTGCTGAAATAACCGGCTATACGGTCGTAACTGACCGCATTTTGGAGTGCATTTTTAAAAAATGCCTCACCCAGATTATTTATCCTTGATGAAAACCTATTTATCATTTTTAGTGCTTTTATATGCTTGGTCGGGATGGTTGGGCATATCAGGTATAGTATATTGTAATTTGCCATTTTCACGCATTGGCATAATAAAATATCTAAGAATGTATTTGTCCGTCCTACCTAAAATTTTTGATAAATCTGTAATTTTTAATGGTTTCCAATTACATAGGGCTAAAATTACATCTTCTATTGATTCTTTATTATTACTTCTTTTACCCAATTGCTCTACCATTTCTCTTATGTCTGTAGGTAACTGGTGCAATAAGCCTTCATCAACTGGTGCAATAAGGGTGTCAACTGGTGCAATAAGCGAATCAACTGGTGTTTTAAGGGGGGCAACTGGTGCAATAAGCGAATCAACTGGTGCTTTAAGCGAAAGGGGTGGTGCTTTAACGGTAGCAACTGGTGCTTTAAGCGGAGGGGGTGGTGCTTTAACGGTGGTAACTGGTGCTTTAAGATTAGGATTTTGAAAGGCATCATCCGGTATGTAATACGTTGCCCTTCCTTTACCCTTTTGGGATAATATGCCCAAATCCCTTACTTGCCTTAGCTCTCCACTGGCTTTTAGAATATCACAACCATTTAACTGGCGATATGTCTGGTTGTCAACCGCCCCTACTTCCCGAACAAATATCAATGCTCTTTTTTGAGCATCATTTAAGCCAAAGTCTTGAAAATGTTTAAGCCAAGTGATGTCTTCCTCACTTAAAAAGTGGTGCAATAACAATCTGGTGGTAAAGAGGTTTGCGGAATGGTCGCTTTCAAATGTAGGTGGCACCATGTTGGAAAGCTCCATAAGCCTGCGCATTGTTCTTATACCGCTCCCTTTAGTTTCAGCAAGGTTGGTTTCGTGAAAAATAGCTGCAATAAACGGATTACGGTTCTTGGAGCCGGGCTCGCCTAATTGCTCTTCCGGCTTTAAAGAAAACCCCGGGTTTTTGATTTCAATCCTGTTGCTGTACCTGATTATTTGGATAGGTTGACTTTCCCTATATGTTCGGTGAATGAAAGCATTAACAATAGCCTCCCGTAATACCTTACTTGGCAAACCAACACTTTCTGCCTGTAATTCATTATCGGCTAATAAAAATCCTTTTGGCAAATCATCGGCTATGGAATTGAAAGTACGTTGCACAAGCTCTATCAAAGAACCTCGCATGTCCACCGTAGTAAATCTGTTTTCAGGGTCTTGCACCCATTCATTGCCCGGCACCCTTATATAATCTACTCTTACCATTGGTAGCAAACGCCTCAAGGCGGTTTTTTTACCAAAAACCAACAGACCTGTATAAGTAAGCAGCCAAGTACCATTTTCTTTTTTAATGCAACCTAATGCCTGAAGTAATTCTTTGTCATCGTAGGTTAATTCATCTGCCAACGGATTTACCCTTTCCCGCAATTTCCTATACAGGTTTATCGCTTCTTCGTTTACATCTTCTAATGATGTATCTTTTATAATACTGCTGTCTAATGTGTCTTCCTTGTTATAAAACACATACAAATCATCATCGGTGCAACGCTGATCGCTACTGCTTATACGCCTGTATGCGCCTGCCGGAAGCCCTTCTGCTTTAAAGTATAAAGGCTTTTGTGCTATGGGTAATTCGTCAATAAAAATTTTCATTACCAATTTGCCATCCGATAATTGCTCAACAGTAATTTCCGGTCTCACAGGCATATTGAACATACACGCACATTGTGTAGATAGGTCTAATTGCAACTTATCTGAATTGGATATGCCTGTTACTATATATTTAGGAAACGGAGTAGTTTCCTCCTCTCTTTCTACACCCAACAAAATGTAACCTCCACCTAAGCCCGGTTCATTGCTTAACGAACATACAGTTTCCAAAACGCTATGGTGTATTGCACCTCCACGCTTTGCCTCAATATTAGCACTTTCATCCGTTGCATTTAGCCTGTCTATAAGGTCTTCTACTGTTTCATTTATTTTCATTCCATTTTTTATTTTTTACACCCCATCACTACCTATTAACTCTACCAAATATTTAGCATATATCGCGGGGTTTGCCCAATGCTCCATGTGGTCTATATGCTCGGTGGTACTCAAATATCTCAATAGTTCTAT
>CAIWHI010000782.1 GCA_903912435.1 uncultured Bacteroidota bacterium
AATCCTAAACTTCAATATGGAAGTATTGAGGTTTACACAACAGATGCCGAGGATGGTCAATCTCAGCACTTTTTGAGATATAGAGCCTCCACATGCCTTAAAGGCGTTATGGTTGGGAAGGTAAATGTGATTGAAAATATGGTGGATCTGGCGCAGTCGAATCATGGGTGGCTCGACCTAAAACTAACAAAAAGTAGGGAACTGACGGGAATGGTGAGGTTTGGTCATTTGAGCGTTACTTTAAGTAACGGTTGGCTTCATAAATAAAGGAGGTATTAACGCCCATTCTACGAGTTAAGAGCAAAGCCATTCTTTAATTTTCGACTTCTGTCGAGATTTAATCTCATCCATTAACTCATTTAAATAGTCATCATAATCTTCGCCATCGTATGAAATTGACCCGCTATCGTATTCACCACGTATGTAGCTTTGATAAATTTGATTAGTAAAATCATGGGCCGATATTCGAACCTGTAAATCCTCCTCTTTATCTCCAAATAATTCAGACGCAATAGAGTCAGAAGCATTTAAAAAATCTTCGTTAGCCTCCACTAGACTTTTTTCAGAATCAATACCTATTAAAATAGCCAAAACCTGCTCATACTCGTTCGCTATATAGTTAACCTCACATATACTCTCGTCGACATCCAATATCTTTTGCATCATATCCATACAGATATCAGAGTAAGAAGAGATCTGATCCTCGGTTAACTCTTCACAGTCGATATAAATTATCGTATAAATTTTTGAAGTGCTCATCTTCTAAATCTCTCTTTCATGTGATTGCAATAAATATTTGTATAGCGAATAAAATGGATTCTCAAGCATAGAAAAATATAATACATTATTGATTATATGATTATTAACTGCAAAAGAAGGTCTGCTATACAGTCCAAAACACCATTGAGAAAAACAGCTAAAGCCTAGTAAATCACTTAAAAGTGTTAGCTTTTTATTTTTTCTATCTAAGGGATGAATGTATGGTTCGGTACCTCGCATTATTACGCTATTTGATTTATAGGGGATTTCCAGGACTGGCTCAAAGTCTATCAAATACAAACCATGCTGGTCTTCAATTATATTTTTTCTATTTAAATCGCCGTGTGAAAATTTATTCAAATTTAATAAATCTAGACTTCTGCTGAAATCTTCAAGCTTATTTTTAGCGGATAAAGCTAATGGTTTTTCCCCTATAATATAACTTGATTTCTGAATCAGGCAATAATCTTCGTGAAACCACTCGATCGTCGGTGTTGCTGAATTTTTCTGACATACTCTACGCAGGTGATCCAGTCTTTGAGAGTTGTCACGAATCAATTTAGCATCCCCAAAGAAATATTTTTTGAGATAAAAGCCATTATCGAAAACCAATGTACGTTTATATACTGTATTGAAAATATTTGAATTCATGAGAATGGTGGCTAATGGCAGCGGTAGATAATCTCGTCCTAATCTTTGAGGCAAGTGGATACATGGTGCCGCGGTGAAAGTTTCAGTAGGCTTTCCAAGCACTTTAGGTGCTTCCTACTAGGTAAATAATTACCTAGTAGGACTATCGCGTGCAAGCGCTCAGTTTTGGTTGGACTGAGACCACCCGTGATTGGTTAGGTCACATTAATCGTGCGGGTCGCACTAGGTAAACTTTGCAATCTACCACAACTACTATAATCAATCCGCAGATGATTATTTCAGTTTAACCACAACTGCCTTAACTACCAATATACCCTTTTAGTATTATCTGTCAAGCTGGCGCCTATTATTAATTTGTACTAGGCTACAAGGAAATAATTTTTTTAAAAAGGGTCTGGGGTATGGATGACGAATTTGGTCCATTAACATTGGAGACTTGTTCAGAAATATCTGGACTCAAAACAGGATTTCTTTTTGACCTTGCGCAACAGCGCTTGTGAACTATTATGAAAGAAAACTATCAGATTGCCGAAAACTTAGTCAACGACAATTGGGAGCACGTTCAAGTCTTAGCAAAGAGACTTTTATTGATGATGAAGATGACTATGGACGAGGTTTTATTAACAGTTCCAGCATTGTCGAACTTAAAATAATACACTGTGTAAAGTAAGTAAATGAAATTATTAAATTTTAAAAATATAGATGATGTAAAAAATTATCTAACACATGCGAATCATGCAAAGCGAGGAGCATTGGCTGAGAGTCTATTTGCGCAAATAATGAAGGACCAAGGATTTGCGATTAAATCAATGCATAAAGAAGATGCAGATTTTTTTATAACTAATATTG
>CAIWHI010000783.1 GCA_903912435.1 uncultured Bacteroidota bacterium
GAAAAGAGGTCGTAAACTGGATTAAAATGTAATCATGAAAGTCTTTCAGTTTTTTTTAACACCCTGATAAGGTTAATTTTCCATAATTTAATATTTATTTTTGCAATAACACCACCTACTGGCATATATTTGCCTATTGTAGGGGGTGTATATTTCTATTAAATTATATCCACCAGAAACCAAATCTTAAGTAATATATTTTTATGTCACGGCTTATTCTCCTTATCTCACTACTATTCACTTCATTACCATTATTTGCACAGGTACCTGAGGATTTTACAGTGGAACTAAGTGCTACAGTTCAGCAAACACCTCCCCGAATTACACTTCACTGGAAACCTATTACAGTAGATACACCGGTATTTTACATTTATAGAAAATCTAAAGAAGATTCAGTTTGGGGGTCGGCATTGGCAGTTTTACCTATAAATAGTACAAGTTATACAGATCCTTATGTAATTGCAGATAGTGCCTACGAATACCAGGTAATCGCCTACGGCTCTCTTGTAAATTCAACGGGTTATATTTATGCTGGTATTTCTGCTCCACCAATACATAAACGAGGAACAATTTTATTATTGGTTGATAGTACAATTGTAGCTCCATGTGGTGAGGGTATAATAATTCTAATGAATGATTTATCAGGCGATGGCTGGGCAGTAAAAAGGCATGATATTTCAAGATATGCCCCTGATACCTATGTGAAATCAATAATTAATAGTGATTATTATACCCTCCCTGATGTAAAAGCGGCTTTTATTTTAGGTCATCTGGCTGTACCCTATAGTGGTGATTTTAATCCTGATGGTCATATTGAGCATAAAGGAGCATGGTCTGCCGATGCTTTTTATGCATGCATAAATGGCCCATGGACAGATACCGCGGTTAATGATATTTCCTCCTCTTTTCCACCTAATGTAAATGTTCCCAATGATGGTAAGTGGGACCAAACAATATTACCTACACCTGCTATGATAGAATTGGGGCGTATAGATTTTAGCAATATGCCCTGTTTCCCACAAAATGAGGCAGAACTAACAAATAACTACCTGAAGCGCGACCATTTATGGAAAATGAATGCATTAAATATACGCAACCATGCGTTGATAAGCGATAATTTCGGCACTTTTAATGGTCAGCCTTTTGCGTCAAATGGGTGGCGTTTATTTCCCACGGTTGTAGGGGATGACAGTATTAAGACTGGTCCATTTTTGACTAATTTAGACCAATCATCTTTTAAGTGGGCCTATGGATGTGGTCCGGGATGCTTTACATGTTGCCAGGGAATTGGCTTTTCTTATACATTGATAGACCACCCTGTAAATGCAATATTTACCCAGTTATTTGGAAGTTATTTTGGAGATTGGAATGTTATCAACGATTTTCTGCGGGCTCCATTATGCACAACACCACAGGCATTGACAAGTTGCTGGGCAGGCAGGCCTAACTGGTTTATGCATCATATGGCATTGGGGATAAACATTGGCTATTCAACTAAATTAACACAAAATAATACCGGGGCAATTTATCAACCCACCGGGGCATCACCCAATCAGGTACATATTGCCCTTATGGGCGACCCATCGCTACGATCAGATTACATAAAGCCTCCATCTGATTTTGAGGTATTGATGGCATATGGAATACCCAACTTTTTAAAATGGACTGCATCGCCCGACACATCAGTCATAGGTTACTATCTCTATTATGCCACAGAGGAATATGGAGAATATAAACTATTATATGAAGACCTTATAAGGGGTACCCGTTTCAGTGACAATAGTGGTATTTCAGGAATTAACTTTTATATGGTAAGGCCCGTAAAATTGCAAAAGACTCCATCGGGTAATTATGTAAATGTAGGTATTGGCATAAAAGTACCAGTTATCTATTCTCCTCCCACTTTGCAGGTATCAGGAATAAATAATGAGTTAGCATTAAATATATTCCCCAATCCTGCCGGTAAATATTTGGAATTAACAATTGATGCTACCATTTCATCTAAAGTTACCATTTATATATTAAATGCACATGGCCAAAATATAAAGTCCATTGAAAGTCAATTAAAACAAGGTGAAAATAATATTTCATTAAATGTAGAGCATCTACCAGCAGGTAATTATGAAATTATAGTGGAAACAGAACATGGGAAGTTATCTGGTAAATGGATAAAATTATAGGCAGATGGAGCATTGCTAACATTTAGCTTTTTATAAATAACACGTTTAACCCTTATTCAGTAGTTTTGCACCAGCATGAAATCTTTTAATGTTCCGGTACATTACCGCAGTCCACTTATCACTGCTATTAAACAGAAACGCAAAGCAGATGATAAATTAAAAAGAGATTATTCCCCTACAATCATCCGAATAGGAAGCCTTGAATTGGTGCTTGCCCGCCATTTTGGATTTTGTTATGGCGTGGAAAATGCTATAGAGATTGCATTTAGAGCCGTGGAAGAAAACCAGGGTAAGAGAATCTTCCTATTAAGCGAGATGATACATAACCCTAGTGTAAATGCTGATTTACAGGCATTAGGAATCCAATTTATCATGGATACCAAAGGCAAGATGATGATGGATTGGAACGACCTCACTAAAGATGACATCGTAATCATTCCAGCATTTGGCACTACACTTGAAATGGAGGATAAGATAAAATCCCTAGGCATAGACCCTACCCATTACGAAACTACCTGTCCATTTGTAGAAAAGGTCTGGAACAGAGCCGGAAAAATAGGAGATGATGGCTATACAATAGTAGTACATGGAAAGCCATCACATGAAGAGACAAGGGCTACGTTTTCACATAGTAAGGCTCATACCCCTACTGTAGTAGTTAGGGATATGGAACAAACCATTTTATTAGGCAAATATATTAACAAGGAACTACCGGCTACCGGATTTTATATCGATTTCAAAGGCCAGTATTCAGAGGGATTTGATGCTTCTACTGATCTGGAAAGAATTGGAGTGGTGAACCAGACTACCATGCTGGCAAGTGAAACCCAGGCTATAGCTGATTATCTGAAACAAACCATTTTACACCATTACCGCACACCTGGCGATAATACAGCAGAACGATTTGCTGATACGCGCGATACCCTTTGTTATGCAACAAATGATAATCAGACTGCAGTGATGGGTATGCTGGAACAGAAAGCTGATTTGGCTATAGTGATTGGTGGTTATAATAGCTCTAATACCTCACATTTGGTGGAGTTGTGTGAACAAAAATTACCCACATATTATATTAAGGATGAACACTGCCTTATAAACAATAGAGAGATCAGCAATTTTAATTTGCATACCCATTTTGAACAATTAACCAATGGCTATTTGCCCGATACAGAAATGACACGTATCATGATAACCTCGGGGGCATCATGCCCCGATGCCCTTGTAGAGAGGGTCATTGAGCGTTTGGCAACGATTACAGATAACGAAACACAGCTACAAGATGTAAGGAATGAATGGCTATAGAAGATTGGGATGGTGGGAAGCCATATTTTCAGGAGTGTTTTTTCGTCTTTTCTTATTTAAAAATAATACCAATCCGAGATAGATCAACATCCCTGATACAGTAAAAAACAAACCATTCCAAAAGTATCTTAGCTCATACTTCATCAATAGGGTATGCTGTCCTTTTGGTAAATACACCCCTGTCATACCACCAAAGACCATCACTTTGTTTGTAGGACGACCATCTAACGAAAGCTTCCAGCCATCATCGAAGGGTATTGAAAGGTAAAGTAATTTATTTTCCGAGGCTTTAATAGTGCCTGATAATTCATTTTCTGTAAATGATTTGACGCTTAAGGTATCCTTGATTACATAGAGTCTAATAATTGATTTCACAAACTTTCTTTAGTTCGCTATTAGGTATTTGAAAATGGGAGAACATTTTCCAGAACACTGCTTTTCGTATTTCAAGCGACTTTACGAATCTATTGTGAGTAATCTTCTTGCGCA
>CAIWHI010000784.1 GCA_903912435.1 uncultured Bacteroidota bacterium
ATCTAATTTAGGTACATCTATTACAGTGCGTATTTTATCATCGGGCGGTATTTGAATCATATTCTGAATTGCCCTTCCTCTACCGTTTTTATCACCCTCCGGAATTTCGTAAACTTTAAGCCAAAAACAGCGACCTTTTTCAGTAAAAAACAATAAAGTATGGTGAGTAGAAGCTACAAACAGATGTTCAATAAAATCTGCATCCCTTGTTTTTCCTGCCATAGAACCTCTACCACCTCTACGCTGCGAACGGTACTCGTCTAAAGAGGTACGTTTTATATAACCTAAATGCGACATTGTAATTACAACATCTTCTTTTTCAATAAGATCTTCAATGCTCATTTCATCAGCCAAATAAAGAATTTCGCTTCTGCGGGCATCGCCATATTTTTTCTGTACTTCAAGCAATTCATCTTTTATTATTTGGAAACGGATACTTTCATTACCCAAAATTTCTTCAAGCCTGGAAATAAGCTTCATCAGTTCGGCATGTTCTTCAACAATTTTATCAATTTCCATACCGGTAAGCCTTTGTAACCTAAGTTCCAAAACAGCTTTTGCCTGTATTTCGGTCATTCCGAAATTGGCAATCAAACCTTCTTTTGCTATCTCCGGGTTTTTTGAACCACGAATTAAAGCAATTACTTCATCCAGATGGTCGAGGGCAATAAGGTAACCTTCTAAAATATGGGCTCGTTTTTTTGCTTCTCTTAATTCAAATTGAGTGCGGCGAGTTACCACTTCGTGGCGGAAAGCAACAAATTCTGAAATAAGGTCTTTAAGGTTAAGTGTACGTGGGCGACCATGTACTAAAGCAACATTATTGATACCATAAGATGTTTGTAGCTCACTGTATTTATAGAGTTGATTGATAATTACTTGTGCTACTACATCTCTTCTAAGTTCTACTACAATACGAGTACCGTCTTTATTAGATTCGTTTGCAACGTGAGTAATACCATCTATTACCTTGCTATTTACTAAATGCCCTATTTTTTCTGTTAATGCATCACGGTTTACCTGGTAAGGTACTTCCGTAATCACAATCATTTCTTTACCGCTTTTTGTGTTTTCAATAGTTACACGACCACGTAATACAACCCTGCCTCTACCGGTATGCATCCCTTGTTTTATACCTTCTATACCGTAAATGATACCGGCAGTAGGGAAATCGGGTGCTTTTACATATTTCATTAGCTCATCTATCGTAATATCTCTATTATCAATATAAGCTAAGCAACCGTCAATAACTTCTGTAAGATTGTGCGGCATCATGTTGGTAGCCATACCAACTGCAATACCCGAAGAACCATTTACTAATAACTGAGGAATACGAGAGGGTAGTACAGTTGGTTCTTGTAATGTATCGTCAAAGTTAAGGGTAAAATCAACTGTTTCTTTTTCTAAATCTTCAATAATAGATTCGCCCAATTTCTGCATACGAGCCTCAGTATAACGCATTGCAGCCGGATTATCTCCATCTGCACTACCAAAGTTACCTTGTCCGTCTACCATCATATACCTCATACTCCAAGGCTGTGCCATACGCACAATTGCATCATATACAGATACATCGCCATGGGGGTGATATTTACCTAATACCTCACCCACAATACGAGCACATTTTTTATAGGGTTTGTTGAACGTATTACCTAATTCATGCATTGCAAATAATACTCTGCGATGCACGGGCTTTAAACCATCACGAACATCGGGTAATGCTCTACCTACAATTACCGACATAGAGTAATCTATGTAGGCGGTTTTCATTTGTTCCTCAATGTTTACCTGAATTATCTTATTTGTTTCGTTGCTATCCTGTGGTAATTGTCCTTCGTTAGTAGTATCCATATTTGTTGTAAAAAATAAAGTTGTGCAAATATAATGTTTCTAAGCGGTATTAATGGTACTCCAATCAGGTTTAGCCTAATAGC
>CAIWHI010000785.1 GCA_903912435.1 uncultured Bacteroidota bacterium
CCAATTGTAATTACACTTGTATCAGTACTTATCCAATTACCACCTGAAGGTGATGCAGTTAAGGTTAAATTACTTCCTACGCAAACAATAACCGGCCCGCTAAAGGTTGGCAATGGAAGAATGTTAACGGTAATTGTTGCAGGAGTAAGGGAACATCCATTAGTATAAGAAATTATTGCCGTACCTGCGCTAATGCCAGTTAAAGCACCTGATGCGCTATTAATTACCGCAATAGCAAGACTACTACTTGTCCAGGTGCCTCCAAATTGTGTTTCGGTCAAAGAAGTTGTAGTTCCTTTACATAAATTGCCAGGCACACCTATTGTTCCTGAAGAGGAGGAAGAATTAATTCCTATTACCTTTGTTGAAAAACCAGCACCACATACACCTATTACAATATAGCTTACGGTACAAGTTCCTGTAGTAATTCCAGTTAGTAATCCGGTGGAACCTATTAACGCATTTGTATTACTTAAACTCCATATGCCGCCTGGTACTGTTTCTGATAAGCTGATGTTCGTCCCTGTACAAACCCTTGAAGGTCCGGAAATGACCCCAGACGGGGTCGAACTAATAGTTACAGTTTTCACCATATTACAGCTACCTCCCATTGAATAGGTTATTATTGCAGTTCCTTCATTTACACCGGTTAAAATACCAGTTGATGAAATAATAGTAGCAATAGATATATCAGAACTACTCCATGTACCACCTGCTAAAGTGTCACCCAGAGTAATGTTTGCACCTACACATAAAGGCATTGCACCAGATATTGGTCCAGGGGTGGGACTTACACTTACACTTGTTGTTACAAAACAACCCTCATTAGTTGCATAGGTTATGGTTGCAGTACCAATTGCCATCCCATAAAAATAAGTACCTGTAGAATAAACATAGGCAATTGAAGGATTACTACTAGACCACGTTCCATCTAAAACAGAATTAGTCAATGTAGTATGATTACCTAAACAGACAGTAGTATAACCTATAATAGGCGATAAAACGGGTGAAACATTTGCCACCTTTGTTGCATAGCAACCAGAAGGTAATACATAGGAAATGGTGGCTGTACCTGAACTGACACCACTTAATAAACCAGTGGCGGAACCAATAGAAGCTATTAGTGAATTACTACTAAACCAGGTTCCGCCTATTGTTGAATCAACCATTGTATGGGTAAATCCAATACATCCCGAACTTAAACCTGTTATAATTGAAGGACTTACAGCAACTCTAAGATTATGTGAAGCATAAGCTGTGTTGCAACCTGTTACTGCATAGGTTATAATGGTGGTACCATTTGTAATACCTGTTACATACCCAGATGTTGGGTTCACGGTTGCTACACTAGTATTACTGCTTGACCATACACCTCCGGTTGTAGTTTCAGATAAAACAATATTAGTACCCAGGCATAATGTGGGAAGTCCCAAAATACTACCAGCACTTACCGGGTTATTTACCGTAACTATTAAAGTTGAATATGCACTCCCAACCCTATAAGTAATCATTGAGGTACCAACACTTACCCCGGTAACGATTCCAGACGTACCAATAGTTGCAATTGCTGTATTACTGCTTGACCACGTACCACCCGCAGATGTATCAGACAAGGTTGAAGTAGCCGTTACACAAATATTTGTTGTTCCGGTAATTGGACCGACAGCAAAAATAGAGATTGAACCTAAAAGAAAAACAAGTAAAAAATAGAGCTGCTTCATTTTCGGAAATTTTAGATAAAAGTAAATTAAATCTAAACTTCGAACAAACATAAAATTTTAGCTTATATTAGCGCATAAGAACCATATATATATATGTTGCATATACTCAAAAATTCTGCTAAAGACGACTAATATTCTAAAATATAAAAACACTTCTTTGATATAAAGCTCAGGATAAAAATAAATTCTTATCATTAAACAAGCCTTAAAAGAATCAAATCTCACCTCTAATGCACCAACATAATCTGGGTCTTACCCAAATTATACCCACCATCAATAGATAACACATAAATACCATCCTCCAGATTAGCCAGATTAATACTTACCTTACCTGAATTTGTATCCATATTTACACTCCCCTGGTAAACTTCTCTGCCTGTCATATCCTTAACAGTAACAATTACAGATTCACCAATTCTTTCAGACCATTGCACAAATAAATTGCCACTTGTAGGATTAGGGAATACCCGGATTTCTCCATTACCGCCAATTAAATTCAACCCAGTTGCTGTCTCTTGTGTAATGGTTTTGGAGGTAGTATGCTGTTTGAAATTGATTGTGCTAATACTATCATTTCCAGCTCCTAAATTTATCAATCCTGAAGGAATAGTTTTATAATTAAAATCTTCCGGGTAAATATAATAAAGACCATCGGCTATATTTTTGAACGCATACCTGCCATTATTATCTGTAAAGGTATGTGCCAATACCTGATTGGATGTGTTCAACAGATAAACCACCATACCCGCAGCAGGCACATCGGTTGTAGCACCCCTACCCGCCCCTGATGATATTAAACCACCAATAAAACCAGGGCCTGAAGGAACAACCCCATAACGCATATTAATATGCATTGTATCCAAATCACCATTATGATTGACTGATGATGCCGAATCCCAGTGGGGTGTAGCTAAGCCATATGTTGGCATATAGCCTGCACTACCCGGCGCAGCATTATGTATTAATTTGGCCTTAACCATGAAATTCCCGGCAGGTTTGTTGGCAAACTCGTAATAAGGCATCCCACCTGATATGCAGGTCTCAGTAGAATCAAGGGCGTTTAAGGATGTATCGAAAG
>CAIWHI010000786.1 GCA_903912435.1 uncultured Bacteroidota bacterium
AAATGCCTGCAATGGTGGTCATCAACAGTGGTGCGGGTGGCACCGAGAGCCAGGACTGGGCCGAAATGCTGCTACGTATGTACCGCATGTATGGCGAAAAGCAGGGTTTTAAGGTGAGTGAAATTGACGTGCAGTATGGCGATGGTGCAGGCATAAAACAAGCTACCCTGGAGTTTGACGGAGAATTTGCCTATGGATTACTAAAGGCCGAGAGTGGGGTGCATCGCTTGGTACGTATATCGCCTTTCGACTCAAATGCGCGCAGGCATACTTCGTTTGCATCGGTATTCGTTTACCCCCTTATTGATGATACTATAGATATACAGGTGAGTCCGGCTGATATTGAGTGGGCCTTCTTCCGTAGTGGGGGCTCTGGTGGACAGAACGTAAATAAGGTGGAAACAGCGGTGCGTATCAAGCACATACCAACCGGTATTATAGTAGAGTGCCAGCAGGCAAGAACACAGGGTGAGAACCGGGAGAAGGCTATGACCATGCTGAAAAGCCGCCTTTATGAGGAAGAATTACGCAAACGCCAGGAAATACTCAATGCTACAAATAGCTCTAAAAAGAAAATAGAATGGGGTTCGCAGATACGTAGCTATGTGTTCCACCCCTATAAGATGATTAAAGACCACCGTACCAATTATGAGGTAGGCAATGTGCAACCTGTGATGGATGGTGGCCTGGATGAGTTTATCAAGGCCTACCTGATGAGTATTAAGGAAGAAGTATAAGATTTCATGGAGCAATTACACATCCTGAGCATAGCACCTTACCGCATTTTACCGCCCACATCGGGCGGGCATCTGGGTATTGCTTCCCTGCACGACTATCTGGGTAAGATTTGCGATGATAATCTTTTGTCCACCCTCGACAATACACCCGACCCTAAGTATGCTTTTAACCTTATACCCTATTTTACGGTAGGTGTACAAAGGTATATCCCCTATTTTGGGGTGAGTGGGCTTGTGAATGTGGCCCGCCAACATAAGATTGAGGCCCTTTATTGCGACCATCCCTATATGGCACCTACAGTAAATGCTGTAGCAAAACGCCTGAAGGTGCCTTGGTACCTGAGGAGCCATAATATAGAGTCTGAGCGGTTCAGGACTTATGGTAAGAAGTGGTGGCCCATTATGCGTCTGTTTGAAGGGGCTATGATGCGTAAGGCTAATGGGGTGCTCCTCATTACTCCCGAAGATATGGAGTGGGCCAAAAAGCACTACCACCTAAAGAACGAAAAATGTCATCTTATCCCCTATGGCACTATCCTGGATAAGGCACCACTGGGACATACCGAAGCTAAAAAAAAGGTAGCAGCGCAATTGGGCCTCAGGGATGATATACCGTGGTTGTACTTTTTAGGGGCTATGGATTTTTATCCCAATGTGCAGGCCGTGGAGTTTATACTGAATGAAATAATGCCCCGGCTCAACTTTCATCGAATTGAATACCAGGTACTCATAGCCGGTAAGGGTCTGAATGAGCAACTAAAGGAACAAATAAGCAATACACCAGGCATTGTATATACCGGATTTATCCCCGACCTCAATGATTTTCTGTTGGCATGCGATGTGATGCTGAACCCGGTCATATTGGGGGGAGGAATAAAGACCAAGGCTGTAGAAGCCCTGGGTTATAATAAAATAGTGATTAGCACCAAAAGTGGTGCGGCAGGACTTGTACCCTCAGCTTGTGGCAGGAACCTGTACATTACTCCTGATTATGATTGGGAAGATTATACCAATGCCTTAATAGAAGGCATGAGTGCTACACCCAATATCCCCAATGAGTTTTATGAGGTTTATTATTGGGGGAATATTGCAAAGAAGATAAGTATGATTATTAGAGAGGAGATAGGAAAGTAGTAAATGTATCCCTCATAAAAAAACACTTATATGGTGTTAATTGGCGAAAAAATTCCCCAAATAATATAAATGGGAACCATAGTCCCCATTTATTTCAATGAAATGTTTTTCCTACTTAGATTCCTTGTGAAAGGTTGACCAGATTGACATTTGTATTATCGGGCTCGAATTCGAAATAGGGCTTATTCTTTGAGAGCCAGGTACTTAGGTCCTCATGAAATAGCTGCCCATCAAGGGTAGAGGCGATTACTAAAATATCAAAAAGCATACCCTTAAAGTCTTGCTCCAAAGCCATCTCGGCATCATTGAACAAAAGGTAATACATAATGAACCTCTTTTTGTTCATCTGGTCGAATGGGGAGATAGCTATACAATTGATAGATGTCCCATTGTTGTCTCCAAAAGACTGGCCTGCCAGGTATTTGAAATCGGTGCAAATTTGCTTTGCTTCAATAAGTGAATACGGTGCTGTTTTCAAGATAATTAAAATTTTAAAAGCAATATAAATACAAATAAGGTAGAAATCCTAAAATCCACGACACAATAACAATATGATAAAATTAAAATAACAAAAAATATCGGCACTAATAACACATCGATAACTTATTGATTCCTAATAAACTCATTATGTTAAGTATTTGTTTTATTCAAAATTTTAAACATCTACTCTTGGTTTCGGAGTTTCATACTTCCCTCGTTAATGAATTGTAAATGCAAAAATCATACCAAACCCTTCAATTCCTACTTTAAATGCTACATCAGGTACAATATTTTCTAACACAATACCCCCAAATCATTTACAGAGGTTAATCTCAATTGAAATAATGGCCCCGGAAGTATTAAGCCATTTATGACAATTATCAGTAAGGAATGTTCTTGACTGAAGTATTTTCGCAGAAGAATGCATTTTTAAACATCAACCTATTCAGAATTTGTAATTTTCTTAACGCAGTAATACCGTTGCGTTGGATAATTTTGCACTAGAGTATTAATTTCCAAGAATATTAAATTATGAACATCAAACAAGGTCTTTATTTTGGAGTTGCAGTTGTGGCAATGATTTCGTGTACCACAAGCAAAAAGCTGAAGGACAGCGAAAAAAAATACACAAAGCTAGATAGCATAAACTCAGTAGTGAGATACGAATATGCCAAATGTAAAGAAGCTCATGCGGCCGACAGTGCAAGGATAAAATCGCTTGAAGAGCAGATAGACCAGTATAAACATACCAGCACGCAGATGCAGAACCAATTGAAAGACCTGTCTTTCATTAGCGGCAGCCAGGCCGAAAGCATCAAAAAATCGATGGACAATATTGGGGTCAAAGACCAATATATCACAAGGCTTCAATCTGCTTTGAATAAAAAAGACTCAATGAATATTGCCCTTATGGTAAACCTGAAGAGCGCAATTGGTAACCTGGATGATAAAGATGTAAACATAAAGGTAGACAAGGGTGTGGTATATGTAGACATTTCAGATAAGCTACTATTCAAAAGCGGAAGCTACGACGTTACCGATCATGCCAAAGAGGTATTGGGCAAAGTGGCCAAAGTGTTGATGAGCCAGCCTGAAGTAGAATTTATGGTTGAAGGCCATACCGATGATGCAGCATTTAAGCGCAGCCCTCTCGAAGATAATTGGGATTTAAGTACAAAGCGCGCAACATCGGTAATACGCATCTTGCAAAATACCTACCATATGCCCCCGGCTAAAATGACTGCCGCAGGCCGTGGTGAATATGTACCCGTTGCCGACAATGAAACCAAAGAAGGTAAGGCGGCTAACCGCAGAACCAGGATTGTGATTTTACCACAGCTCGATCAGTTCTACAAAATCCTCGAAAAACCAACTAATTAATTATTGGTCTTTATAACTCCATGAAAGAGCCTTAATATCTTAGGGCTCTTTCGTATTTAATAAGCCATCTTCAACTATTTTTTGTAGAGGCAGACTGAAACTTAATAATATTTTATCCCATACACTAACGACTTGTTAATAATTCTAGTACATTTGACCGTTATTAGAACACAATATAATAACCTTATTATAGGCATATAAGTAATTAATTTATTGTAAAGAACCTTCAAAAATAATACCTTTGAGTTTTATTGCCATAAATACCTATTTATTTTGCATGGGTTTTGAGCAAAAATTGCATTAAGAATATTAATTTGTATTAGTTTATGAATAGATTTTTCAAATGTCTGTCTTTGGCATTAATAATATTTTCAGTGAATGGTGGTGCACAAGTAAAAAAACTACCTGCTACGCCTGCAAAAAAAACTGTATTCATCAAGAATCCAAGAACTGAAAAAGAATGGATTAAGGCTCAGATAGATTCACTTACATGCTTTAAAATGCATGGCAGGGGCTATGTTTATAATGGTAAGGATGAGGCTGCCAAATACATTGTCAAACAATTTAAAGAGTACAAATTAAAGGGGCTTAATAAAGATGGTACTTATACCCAGGGATTTTCTTTCCCGGTTAATACTTTTCCGGGCAAACAAATACTTACTGTAAATGACACAAAACTTAAAGCCGGAGAAGAATACCTGATAGATCCCGCCAGCCCATCATGGACAGGAGAAAACATGGAGGTACAAAAAATAAATCTGGGTAAAATAAAGGATAGTACTGCATGGAAAGAAACCCTCGCCGAATTTGACCAAACCCATGTTTGGTATCTCGAAAATAGCGAAGCGCTTTGTACAAAGTTGAAAATAAGACTTGACAAGCTGGTGCGTTTATTACCCAAAGGTTGCTTTGTAATACCCGAACAGAATAAGCTAACTTGGAGCCTGAGCCGCGACACTATGCCAGCCACTGTATATTATGTAAAAGAAGACCACCTACCCAAAAAACTTAAAAGTGTAACTGGTGAAGTCCGCGAAGTGCTACTTGACAAATGTTCTTCTTATAATATTGCAGGAATTATTCCTGGTGAGGTAAAGGACACATTTATTGCCATTACCAGCCATTACGACCACCTGGGTATGATGGGCGACTCAGCAACATTTGCTGGGGCAAGTGATAATGCAAGTGGGGTAGCCATGATGTTATCACTAGCCAACTATTTCTCTAAACACCCACAGCATTATTCATTACTATTTGTAGCCTTTGCAGGGGAGGAAGCAGGCTTGCTGGGTGCTGAGTTTTTCACATGGCACCCATTGGTGCCGCTGAAAAGCATTAAATTCCTTACCAGCATAGGTGTGATGAGCGATGTGTCGAATGGTATTACAGTTGTCAACTCAACCGACTATCCTATAGAGTTGGAGAAGATGCAACAGGTGAATACTAAAAACAGCTATATTAAGGAAATAAGAAGCAAGGGCCAGGCTGCCAATAGCAACCACTATTATTTCTCTAATTTTGGGGTGCCATCATTTTTCGTTTATTCAAACGGGGGTAAAGAGCACTACCATGATGTATTTGATGCACCGGAGCTCATTAACCTCTCAAATGTAGGGGCAGCTACGCGCCTGCTAATGGACTTTATTAAAGTACTCAACTAACCTTAATAATCTCCGAAATAAGTTTTGTCGATTAATCAGGGGTTAATACCCTAAAATCTGGAAATACAATACTGGAAACAGGTTATGTATTTTTGATTTTTAAATTGTAATATTGGCGGGTATTTACTATTTTTGGCTCTCTAAGAAGCGAATATTAATTTTATTTTATGAAAAATACATTGTTGCTAACAGGTCTTATAGCCATGCTGTTTTCGGCAGGGGTTTTTTCCTGCAAAAAAATTGAACATTCCACCAACCCAACTCCGGCCAATACCAAAATATTGAGTTTCACCAAGATAACAACTATTGCCGGTGCTACTACTACCGACAATTACCGTTTCTTTTATGATGGGCAGAGCCGTGTATCCCAGATTTTATATACTTCTAATGATTCTTTCCAGAAAAATACCAGTGCAACCTTTACTTATTCCAACGATACTATTTATAAGGTAACTACCCTTGTGAAAACAAATATTATTATTGAAAGGGATACCTTCATTACCAATACGCTCCACCAGATAACGCATGCTTATTTATTGAACAGGGAATATAACTTCTCTTATTATGCCAACCTTGTTTCGCGCGAGACTCAGGTAGCTCGTGGTGATTCAGGTACTACCATCTCAGCATCTAGAACTTACACTTCTAACAATAGTGACTGGTTGAAACGTTCTTTTGATGGTAACTTAACAGCTACATTTGCTGATAGCGGCATGCAGATAAACCCTGTATTGCACGATACCGACCTTATACTTCCTGTTACAGTAACCTGGACTTCTTATGATAATTTATTAGGTACCGCCCCAACTGTTTATACCCATTCTAATGTAAATAGTTATTCAGATGCTTTATCTGGTTACAATCTGGGTGGGGCAATTGAAATTACCGTAGTTGATGCTTATGGTGCTGTGCTTAGGGATAAATGTATTTACCCTAAAGACCTGGCTACCGAAGAGTATTATGGTGTATGGCCTGCTCAGGTGCTTCGCCCAGGTGATTACCTGCAGTTGAGCTCTTTTGTTACCTATGGTCAAACCATTTATAACAATACCCACCTGCTCAAATCTAAGTATAACAAAACCGACACTACTGATATTGTGTACACAATAGATGCAAACAGTAAAATCACCCAAACCTTTGCTACCACAAAGGATAATCAATTGGGTTTGATTACAGAAAATTATAAGATACAATACATGACTAACTAAGTCTTTGAGTATAGTTTTTCAAACCCGGTATCATATGGTACCGGGTTTTGTTTTTAGGTGAGGTAGAGATACAGAAAAACAAATTGCGATTAGTGAACTTAAAAAAATATTAAGTGAGCCATGAGATTAATATCCTAAGGTTGTAAAAGGCAGGAAGGAATGGTCGATAAAATTACCAATAGTATCTGTTATATTGCTATAAAGTTCTTTTAGAATAAATTGTGGAATCACTGTAATGCACCAAAAATTACTATCAAAAACCTGTGGATGTCAATGTCATTAAGTTGATGCCTTCGTAATAAAACAATACCATTTTAGCATTATGTAAATTGTAATTCCAATAGGGTACGCCCTGTAAGGGCCAAATATATCAGCCCAGGGCATCGCCCTGGGAGGCAATGATGGCTAGTGATGAAAGCCCTCTAAGGGTGACATCTTATTCTAGTAAGACAATGTGTATCTTTCTTAACTAGATTCCTAATAGTGTAAAAAAATAAACCCGGCACACAGCCGGGTTCAAAAATATATTCCTCTATCGAATAGATAATTAATGATTCGCTTTAAAACGCTTAACAGCAGCAGTAAGCTGTGGTACAATCTCCATTGCATCGCCAAGCACCCCATAGTCAGCAGCCTTAAAGAAAGGAGCTTCAGCGTCTTTATTGATAACTACTATAGTCTTTGAGCCATTCACACCTGCCAGATGTTGAATAGCTCCGGATATCCCCACGGCAATATAAAGGTTAGGCCTGATGGTGCCACCAGTCTGACCAACGTGCTCATTATGCGGCCTCCAGTGCGAATCAGCCACCGGACGGCTACATGCTGTTGCTGCACCCAGTTCCTTAGCCAGGTCTTCCAGTACATACCAGTTTTCAGGCCC
>CAIWHI010000787.1 GCA_903912435.1 uncultured Bacteroidota bacterium
CGATCTTGCTCAGTCTGACTAATACTTTCACCAAATACCAGTTTCGACTTCACTTTATCATACAATTTGTAGTATTTCAGAGCTTCTTCTGCTGCCTTTCCATAAGGAGCAGATATCGGATTACCCATAGCAATTTTCCTGATACCAGGTGACAATAAAATCTGTAAATCAGCACCAATTTTCATTTGGGCATTGGGAGTCCATAAAACCAATTGGCCTATAGCATAGGTAACAGGAGCATTAGGTGCAAATCCCTTTTTATACAATTCCTGCGGGTATTTCATATCCGCAGATACAAATACATCATAGGGAGCTCCTTGTATAATTTGTGCATATAACTTGCCCGATGATTCAATATTTGTTTCCACTTTTACATGGGTTTCCTCTTCAAAAGCCACATTCAATGAGGCAATTACCCCCTGCAAATTAGATGCAGCAGCAACCGCAACTTTAGGCTGGGCCAATGCCCCTAAACCTGCAATTAATAAACAACACAACAATATAAATCCAAAAAAACGGGACATTAATCAATTCTTTATTGGCCAAAAATACAATAATACCCATGTCAGGGGCAGGAAATTATTGGTTGAAACTGGAATATCATTATCACATAGTGTAATCATCAATTACTGTGTACATAATTTGTATTTTGCCCAGCGAAAAACCTACAAAATGGATACGCAGGAAACGAAAAAATACTCAATAGGTGTAAGGATATGGCTTAGAGAAGAGGCAGGGCATTTTGTAGGTGCAGGCAGAGTGAAACTTTTGGAACAAATTAAATTGACCGGTTCTATTACACGAGCATCAAAAGCCATGGAAATGTCTTACCGACAGGCATGGCAAATGGTGGAAGATATGAACAAACACAGCAGCAAACCCCTGGTAGAAAAAACACTTGGTGGCAAGGGTGGGGGGGGGTGCCAGGATAACTGAGGCCGGCGAAAAGGTTATAGCCCTCTTCTATAGGCTGGAGCAAGAATTCAATGCAAAAGCAGAGGAGCTGGCTAAGGAAATTATGTTTTAGGGCAAGTTCTAACACCTCAATCTATTTTAGCCGTATTTGACCTACCAGACATTATTCGTATCGCAACTAGGCTTAAAGACAAACTATAAAAGATAGCCTTTAGGGCTACCCAAATGAATTATTTCTCATTTCAAAAAACACCCTTTCTACGATGTTACTGTAAGAATATTACCGGATAAAGATGTTTTGTAGGTAGTTAATGGTGACGGGGGTGGGCCACCTAATACTGCACCGGTAGTGGCATTAAAAGTACCATTATGACAAGGACACACAATTTTAGCCGATGATGCATTGTAATTCACGGTACAACCCTCGTGTGTACATGTTGCTGAAAGAGCTGAAAACACAGTGGCAGATGTCCTGATGATGATTACACCATTAACCGACACAGCACCACCTACTGTATTCAGACCCGTATTGGCTGCCTGGGTAAGGTCGAGAGTAAAGTTTACATTAGTAGGACCTGAGTTAGCAGTCTTACTACAACTTTGCATCAACCCTGCCGGAATCATTGATAAACCACACAATGCCAATCCCTTTTTCAAAAAATCTTTCCTTTCCATTTTCCTTTTTTTATTCTTTCTTATACTAACGTGTAGGTACATCTAAATATTATTAGTGCTGGCTCCTATTTATTAAAAAACATTTTCATAATGTGCATCACCAAAATAATCAGACCTTAATATATATTTCAAGGTATTTATAATCAGATTTTTTATTCCTGAATAAAAAGCCGACATTTGCAATAACCAAAAATATATAAGGAAGCATGGGTCAGGAAACGATGGGTAAAAAAGAAAAAGAAAAGAAAAAACAAAAAAACAGACAGGACAAAGAAGAGAAAAAACAAGAACGCAAAGCGAACAACAACAAAGGTAAGGGCCTCGATGCAATGATGGCCTATGTGGATGAGTATGGGAATCTTACTGCCACCCCACCAGACCCCCGCAGGAAACTGGTAATTAACCACGAAACAATTCAACTAGGTGCTACAAAGCGCGAACCTATTGACCCGGCTGATTTAATTAGGACCGGTGTGGTAACCTTCTTTAATGATGCTAAGGGTTATGGTTTTATCACAGACCTTAAGAGTCAGGAAAGTGTATTTGTACACGTAAACCAGCTTAAAGAAACAATTAAAGAAAGAGACAAGGTAACTTTTGAAGTAGAGATGGGCCCTAAGGGTGCAAGTGCAGTATCGGTAAGAAAAGAAGTACCTAAGGCAGCAATTAAAGAAGCGCCCAAAGCGGCAGTAGCACCAGTTGTTACAGAAGCACCGGCAGCAGAAGTAACCGCAGCAGCACCAACTGAAACGCCAACGGCGGAATAAGTTGCAACTATTAAATTAATCTCTGGAATTAGTTTTTTACTTTCAGATTTACATAAATAAAGCGGGCAAAATCTTCATGATTTTGCCCGCTTTATTATTTTGAGTAACGACCACCTAAAGTCTACTATTCTTTAAGGAATTTCTTCATTATTGTTCCATTCACCTTTACCAAATATACTCCGGGAGGTAGTGCAGCTACATTTACCTGTACCAGCCTTGAGTTATAATTAGCACTATATACTACATTACCTAACGGAGATATTATGGTCAAGTCCTCAATTACTTTATCAGACACCAGGTTCAATTGTGTATTTGCAGGATTTGGGTAAAGTGTTACTTCGGTATTATTATCTAATTGATTTACAGCCAATGTACCCGGCCTATAAGAGAAATGACCGGTTTGTACGGTATCAAAACCACCTGTAGCCGTATCATTACAAGAAACAGCGGCAGCAGTAAACGTAATATGAGAGGTATCGTAGATAACAATAGAATCACCAGAACCTAAATAAGTTCCTGTAGTACTGTCATACCAGAAAATAGTATAAAAATCAACCGGGGCATAAGCAATAGAACTAACTGAATAAGTAGTACCTCCACTGGCAGGGGTAAACCGCCAAGCCTCATGAGTAGCAGTCCAGGTTGCAAGGTAATCCCGGCCAGGGCCAGTCACCCTTTCCTTCCTTTTTCCCCAAACGCACGATGATGATGTTTTTAGATGGATAAACATATACAAACTGCCCCAACAAACCCTGGGCAAAAAAATCAGCTCCCTTCCCCTGCCAGGTATGCCACCATTGGTAGGTATAAATACCATCGTTTTTACTACCTGTGATATCAATAGATTTTTTCACCCATTGTTCCGGAATTATTTGTTTTCCATTCCAATTACCCTTGTTGAGGTATAATCTGCCCAGTTTAGCAAAATCCACAGTTCGGGCATTAAAGCAACAAAACGCTTTTACCTCTTTGTCTTTTTTACTTTCTATACTCCAGCTTGCATCATATTCTGCACCTATATATTTCCATATTTTCTCCTCCATATAATCAGCTAGCGATTTATGTACTGCCCGCTCTATAATCATACCTAGCAATTGTGTATTGAGGCTTATATACTCAAATTCAGTATCCGGCTCCTTCTTTATCCTTAAATGTTTTATGTACTTACTAATATTTACACCATAATAGTACTTGGCTACATCCCCAAAAGGATTAATATACCCTTCATCAAAACGAATACCTGAGCGCATATTGAGCAGGTGCTCGATGGTGATTTTTTCAAATCCCGGTTTTGTAAGTTCAGGCAGGTATTTGGTGATAGGCTCGTTTACGTTTTTAATGGCTCCTTCTTCTATAGCAATACCCAACAACATAGAGGTAAATGATTTAGCCATTGAAAAAGATGGCACTATTGACTCCTTGGTATATCCGAACAAATATTCCTGATTAAGAATAGAATCATTCCTGATTACCAAGAATGCTACCGTTTTTGTCTTTTTCAGGTAGCCCATGAAATCAAATTTCTTCTTCTTTATGGTAATATCCTTGGGTAGTTTCACCTTTGTATCCTTATCTGCATTGGTAAACTTAAACTCTACCCCATCCTTGGGCATATCTATTTTAGGAAATTTCTTATAATCCCTGATATCAGCAAAATTCCAAACAAAAAAACGGACTACATGGCAGGAACTCAATAATACACATGTTACCAGCAGTAGTAAAACCGAAAATTTGCCCATCCTTTTCATCTATCAAAAATACAATTAAGCTAGTAAATCTATGCCTACAGGTATTATTTTTTATGAGTTTTACCGTTAAACAACCCTATTTTCAAACTTTAACAATCGTAATTCTCAAATCATTATTTAGGTAGCTAATTTTAGACCCACTTAGTAAATATAATTCCTATTTTTACTTTCCAGTATAGAATACCCTTATGAACGCTATAGAACAAATAAGAAAATGGTGTAACGGCAATTGGCTGGCTAAGAATGATGAGCAAACTCAGATTGGCTCATTATCTATTGATAGCCGCCAAATTGACCAGCCAGAAAACACGCTTTTTATAGCCCTTAAAACCAACCTTAGGGATGGCCACACCTATATAGCAGATGCCTGGGTGAAGGGCGTAAGAAATTTCCTCATTTCGCATGAACTGGATATTACCAACCTAAAGGGCGCTAACATTATATTGTTAAAAGATACCCTACAGGCCCTACAACAAATAGCTGCTGGTCATCGTAAGCAATTTAATATCCCGGTAATTGGCATAACCGGTAGTAATGGCAAAACCATGGTAAAGGAATGGCTCTACCAATTGCTAGCCGACAAGTATAATATTGTAAGGAGTCCTAAGAGCTATAATTCACAGATAGGTGTTCCTTTATCAGTTTGGCAAATGGAGCGGGATAACCAAATTGCCCTATTTGAAGCCGGTATTTCCCAGCCCGGCGAAATGGAAAAGCTGGAGCGCATCATCCATCCTCAAATAGGCTTGTTTACCAATATAGGTGAGGCCCACAGTGAAGGCTTTATGAACATGCGGCAGAAAATAAATGAGAAACTCATTCTATTCCGCCATGCATCAAAATTAGTTTATTGCCACGACCATAGCGAGCTGAACCAATGTATTGTACAGTATGTTCACCAGGTAAGGGGGGGAAGAACAGAAGACCCAATAGAATTATTTACCTGGTCGGTAAAACAACCTGCCGACCTGCATATTGTCAATTCCGAAAAGAAAGCAGGCAAAACCAGCATTGTAGCCCTTTACAAAGGCAAGGAAATAAGCATCACCATACCATTTACCGACGAGGTTGCATTGGAAAATGCAATCCATTGCTGGTGTATCCTACTGATTCTCAATATTGCCCAGGATGAAATAAAATCAAAAATGGCCTTATTACAACCGGTGTCTATGCGGCTGGAACTGAGGCAAGGCATTAATGATTGTACTGTAATTAATGATGCTTATAATTCCGACCTTACCTCCCTGCAAATGGCCCTCAATTACCTGGAGCAGCAAAAACAGCATAAGTCACATACCGTTATCATGTCTGACATTATGCAGCCCGGTAAGCGCGACCTTGATCTGTATGATGAGGTAGCTGAATCAATTAGCAGACGAAAAATATTGAGGTTTATAGGTATAGGTCCGGCATTGTATAAAAACAAGGCTTCCTTCCGAAAGCACAAAAAGCTAAGAAGTATATTTTTTAAGTCAACAGAAGATTTTTTAAAGCATTTTCACCTGCTCACTTTCGATAAGGAGGCCATATTACTTAAGGGTGCCAGAGTGTTTGCTTTTGAAAAAATTGGTCTGTTACTTGAGCAGAAAGTCCACCAGACAGTAATGTCGGTTGACCTCACTGCATTAACCAATAACCTCAATGTATACCGTGCATTACTATCACCAGGGGTAAAGACTATGGTAATGGTAAAGGCATTTGCTTATGGGAGTGGCAGCCACGAAATAGCCAACCTGCTCCAATATGCCGGTGTTGATTACCTTACAGTTGCCTATACTGATGAAGGAATTGGTCTACGCAGGGCAGGGCTTAAAATGCCTATCATGGTAATGAGCCCTGATGCTACCTCCTTCGACCGTATGATAGCCTGGAAGCTGGAACCGGAATTGTATAATTTCCGCTCCATAAAGGAATTCATTAATATAGCCCGCACCTTTGGTAGCAAGAACTACCCTGTGCATATAAAACTGGATACAGGCATGCACCGTCTTGGCTTTAACCCAGAAGATATTGATGAACTATTAGCCATCATAAAGGACAACCCCATAATACATGTAGCCAGTATTTTCAGCCACCTGGCGGCTAGTGACAACCCTGCCGAGGATGAGTTCACAATGCAACAGGCAAGGGCATTTGATGCAATGAGTGAACAAATATTGGCTGTACTCCCCTACAAACCACTAAGGCATATCAGCAATTCGGCAGGCATAGCCCGCCATAAAACCTTGCAGTACGATATGGTAAGGCTGGGCCTTGGCCTATATGGAATTGACAGTACACCTGCCATACAGCAAAAACTGAAACATATAAGCACCCTGAAAACCAGTATAGCCC
>CAIWHI010000788.1 GCA_903912435.1 uncultured Bacteroidota bacterium
AATGTCATAATAGCTGTCCTCAGTTACATATCCCAACGTAAGTTCACTTTCAAGATTACAGAATAATAGGCCACATTTCTAAAAAATGCAACATATTGCATTATGATTAATTATCAATAATTTAAAATTCCCAACCAATGTCCTTGCGGTAATACTTGCCATCATAATCAATGAGGTCGACATTTTCGTAAGATTTTTTCAGGGCATCTTTTATGGTAGTACCATAGGATGTTACAGCAAGTACCCTGCCGCCGTTTGTAAGCACTTCGCTTTGCTTATTTTTGCCAACCTTTTCAATAGTCCCAGCATGAAATAGCAGACTGCCCTTTACTTTTTCAAAACCTTCCATTTTAATTCCCTTAGAATAATTACCCGGATACCCTTCTGATACCAACATTACGGCTCCTGCTGCTCTTGAGCTATGTGCTACCACCACTTCATTCAGCTTGCCCTCATTCATTTTCAGAATCAATTCCACCAAATCATTTTCCAGCCGGGGTATTACTACTTCTGTTTCCGGGTCACCCATGCGGCAATTGTATTCAATCACATATGGCTCCTCATTTACCTTTATAAGACCAAAGAAAATAAAACCCTGATAGGTAATATTTTCCTGTTTCAACCCTTTTACTGTAGGCTCTATGATACGGTTGATGACCTTATCCATAAATACCTTATCGGCAAATGGCACAGGGGAAATAGCGCCCATACCCCCTGTATTAGGACCTTTATCTCCCTCACCTATTCTCTTATAATCCTTGGCCTCTGGTAGAAGCACATAGTTTTCACCATCGGTCAATACAAATACCGACAACTCTATACCATCAAGAAATTGCTCAACCACCACTTTACTACTCGCCTCACCAAATTGCTTATCCATCACCATAGACCTGAAAGCCTTAACGCCTTCCACCTTGTTAGCTGCTATCACCACGCCCTTGCCTGCAGCAAGTCCATCGGCTTTAATAACAATAGGGCCATCATTGCGCTTGATGTAGGCTACCCCCTGCTCAAAACTTTCGGCACTGAATTCCCTATAGTCGGCTGTAGGGATATTATGCCTGCCCATGAATTTTTTAGAAAAAGCCTTGCTGCCTTCCAGTTGGGCTCCTTCTTTAGACGGGCCTGCAACAATGATGTGTTTTAGTTTGGGGTCATTTTTGAAAAAATCCCATATCCCCAATACCAAAGGGTCTTCAGGGCCGGGGATTACAATATCAATCTTATACTCAAGGCAGGCACTTTTTATAGCTTCAAAATCGTTATAACCAATTGGGAGATTCACTCCATACTCAGAAGTACCGGCATTACCGGGGGCAATAAAAAAGGTTCCACATAATGCACTTTGGCTCAATTTCCAGGCCAATGCACATTCTCTTCCGCCAGATCCTAGTAGTAGTATGTTTTTCATTTTATTTGAGTAGAATTATGCAAAAAAACAAAAAAAAAGCGGCAAGGCAGATTATTTTAATTATTTTGGCAGTTCTTTAAACGCAATTATTTTTTATGAGCAAACCAAGAAGTCAGGAAACAGGTGCAGAATTAGACTTACCTGCTACACCTCATCAGACTGAAAAAGGGCATCCCAAAGGATTGTATGTGCTTTTCGTTACCGAGTTTTGGGAACGATTCAGTTATTATGGAATGAGAGCCATATTTATTCTATATATGACAAAAATGCTTTTACTTGATAAAGCATTAGCTAGTAATATCTATGGGAGCTATACCGGACTAGTTTACCTTACTCCACTTATTGGTGGTTATATGGCAGATAGATATTGGGGCAACCGTAAATCAATATTTGTTGGCGGTACTCTTATGGCAATTGGGCAATTTTTGATGTTTCTTTCTGCCACTTTCGCAGCCGGACCTGATAAGGCATTTGCAACTATGCTGATGTGGGGCGGACTTACCTCATTAATTTTTGGCAATGGTTTCTTCAAACCGAATATCTCTACAATGGTTGGTCAACTTTATACAGATAATGATGTACGTAAAGACTCGGCTTATACCATTTTTTATATGGGTATAAATGCTGGAGCTCTGATTGCACCATTAATCTGTGGGTATTTTACTGAATTCAAATGGGGTTTCTTCTGTGCCGGTTCGGGTATGATAATAAGTCTTATAGTATTTTACCTTACAAAAAATAAATATCTGGTATCGCCTTCAGGACGTCAACTGGGCATTGGTGCAAATAAATTAAATGATGAATCTAATAATACCCCTGAAAATAAAGACAAAGGTGCATTTAGTAGTCAGCAACTTATTATACTTATCGGTGGTATTATAGTAGCTTTCTCTATTCTATATTTTGGTGTAGGCATTGATGTATGGGGTTCCCTTATCTATGGTATGACCGCAGTGGGTCCATTTGTTATTATTACTGATAAGTCATTAACAAAAATTGAAAAAGACAGACTTTGGGTTATTATCTTGATTATGATTTTTGTTATCTTTTTCTGGATGTGTTTTGAGCAGGCAGGAGCATCACTCACCTATTTTGCAGATGAACAAACGAATCGTAATATTTTTGGGTTTGTAATGCCTACAGCATGGTTCCAGAGTTTTAATGCTGGTTTCATATTAATTCTTGCTCCTATTATTAGTGCAGTATGGGTGTTTCTCGCTAAAAAAGGTATAAGCCCAGCCGCTCCATTTAAACAATCAATTGGATTGGCATTTTTAGCTTCAGGTTTCTTATTCATAGCCTTTGGCTGTAATGCTATACCAAAAGAGGGTGCAAGTATTTTATTCCTTACAGGTCTTTATTTCCTGCATACAATTGGTGAACTATGCCTCAGTCCTATTGGTTTATCTATGGTTAATAAGCTTACTCCTGGTCGGTTCACATCACTTATGATGGGGATCTGGTTTTTAGCAATTGCAACTGGTAATAAACTGGCAGGTACTATGAGTTCTCTCTATCCTGATCCTAAAGTAACTACACATGCGCATGTTTTGGGAATTGAAATTAATAATCTTCATACTTATTTTATGTTATTTGTAGGTTTCTCAGGATTTGCAGCAGTAATGTTGTTCCTGCTAAGTAGAAAATTACAGAAAATGATGCATGGAATTTCCTAAAAATAAATTTCAAATTAATTTTAAAAAAAGCGGGATTTATTCCCGCTTTTTTTATGCAGGTGAAAAAAAGGGGTATGGAAAGATAAATAATTAAGCCTATTTTGGTACTCCAAATAAATAATGAATGGATACAACTAATGAAATCAATGCCTTGGCATTGGAACGAATCCAAAGTTTTAAGGGCAAATACCCTAAGCAATTGTGGTACCTCTTCCTGTCTGAAATGTGGGAACGGTTTGCATTTTATGGTATGAGGGGTATGCTAACCATTTTCATGGTGGAGCAACTGAAACTGACCGAAAAAGATGCCAATCTGAAATATGGTGCCATACAGGCATTTATATATACAATGGCTTTTGTAGGTGGTCTTTTTGCCGATAAAATCCTGGGGTTCAGGAAGTCAATTTTCTGGGGAGGGCTTTTGATGATTGCCGGTAGCTTTACCCTGGCATTTTCGCCACAGCACCTCTATTATATTGGTATTAGCTTCACTATAGTAGGTACAGGCTTCTTTAAGCCCAATATCTCTACCATGGTGGGCAACCTCTATAAAAACGATGACCCCCGCAGGGATGCAGGATTTGGCCTGTTTTATTCCGGTATTAATATCGGGGCATTGCTGGGTGGTTACCTGTGCATCAATGTTGCCAATCATTATTCATGGAATGCAGCATTCTCACTGGCCGGTATTGGTATGGCCATCGGTCTGGGTATTTTCATCTTTACCAAAAGAACCCTTGGGCCTATTGGTTTCTCTCCTTTGGCGAATAAAGTATCGCTTAGCAAAATCAGGATTTATGATCTAATGGTTTATGCCGGGTCACTTTTGGTCATTCCTTTTATCCTCCTACTGGTATCTAATACTGCCTATACCGATATCTTCATGTATATAGTAGGCCCGGCAGCTTTTATTTATATCATTTACGAAATGTTCAGCTTCAATGCAATAGAGCGGCAAAAGCTAATAGCTGCGTTGATATTCATATTATTCTCAGTATTCTTTTGGGCGTTTTTTGAGCAGGCTGGAGGCTCGTTGAGCCTATTTGCCCGCTACAACCTGAGGCATGAAGTTTTAGGCATGAATATGGATCCCAATGAAATTAATAATGCTGCAAATTCGCTTTTCGTCATTTTATTTAGCCCCTTATTTGGTTTATTATGGCTATGGATGGGCAAAAAGAAACTGGAACCTAATACTGTTATCAAATTCGGCCTTGGCTTCCTTTTCCTTGCAATTGCGTTTTATGTATTTTATTATACCCGTTTCTTTGCCGATGCAGCCGGATTCACATCACTAAATGTATTCACCCTGGCTTACCTCGTCATTACTGTAGGCGAACTTTGTCTCTCCCCTATCGGGCTTTCATTAATGACCAAATTGGCACCACAAAAATTGCATGGCATGATGATGGGTATGTGGTTCCTGGCTAGTGCTTATGGGCAGTATGCAGCAGGTATTCTTGGTGCAGGTATGGCAACAGTGGATGATAAAGCAACCCTGACCGACAAACTAATGGCCTATACTGATGGGTATAAGCATCTGGCCATTTATGCCTTAGTAGCAGGTGTAGCATTGATTATCCTTTCTCCATTGATTAGGAAATTAATGCACGATGTACTGTAGATTGTCTAACATCATTCCAAAAATGTACTATTGATAAGTCATGAAAATAGCTGAAATAAAAGAGAAACTACATGAATATATTGAAATAGCCGAAGAAAGGAAACTGGCGGCTCTCTACATTTTGCTAGAACATGACATGGATAATCATGAATTTGATGATGAAACAGTAAGAATGCTGGAAGAAAGGCACGATGAATTTATCAAAAGTGGCTCTAAAGGTTACACTATTGAGGAGTCCTTCGAATATATCAAAAACAACATGAGTAAATGAGCGCGTATAAGCTTTTAATTACTAATGATGCTGTTTTTGATGCATTAGATGCAACAAATTATTATAGAAGTGTCCAATTAGGATTGGAGGACCGTTTTTTAGCTGAATTAAAAGATGCATATACGAAAATATCCGAAAACCTTCAATATTATGGGTTTATATCTTCTAAAGGCAGAAAACGATTTAGAAAAATAAAACTTAATAAATTCCCATTTGTTGTCATATTCAACATAGTAGATAACACTGTTACTGTAGTAAGTGTTTTTAACACCAAACAAAATCCTAAATTCAAATAACAAAACGGGTAAATATCCACTATAGGATATTTACCCGTTTTATCTTTTATATGAATATTGAAACCTATTTCATGGAAGCAAGGACCAACCTTGGGTATTTCAAAAAATATATTTCCTAATCCATATCATAAATAGGCAATTTTCTTTTCCTTACTTTCGTGTACATCTAAATTAGCAATACAATGGACAAAGCACACCACGAAGCACACTTTCAAAGTTCAGACCTGGTAACTGATATTGTGATAGGCATGAGCGACGGGCTTACAGTGCCCTTTGCATTGGCTGCAGGGCTTAGTGGGGTACATGATATTGGTACTGCCACAGTTATTACCGCAGGTTTTGCCGAAATAGTAGCAGGCAGTATCGCTATGGGCCTGGGTGGCTACCTGGCTGGTAAAACCGAAATTGACCATTATAATTCAGAACTAAAGAGGGAGGAATATGAGGTGGAACATATGCCCGAGCGTGAAAAAGAAGAGGTAAGAGTAATCTTTGCAGAAATGGGCATGAGTGAATCTACCCAAAAACTGATAGTGGAGGAAATGTCGCAGGACAAGGCCAAATGGATTGACTTTATGATGCGCTATGAGCTTGGTCTGGAAAAACCTGATGCCCGCCGTGCTGCCAAAAGCGCCATGAACATTGGTTTCTCTTATATTGTAGGCGGACTAGTGCCACTAACACCCTATTTCTTTGCTAAATCTCCTGCCGAAGGTCTTAGGTATTCAGCCATTATTACGGTTATCTGTTTGTTTATTTTCGGGTATTTCAAAGCACAGGTTACCGGGCAAAATAAATTGGGAGGAGCTCTGAAGGTTATGTTTATAGGTTCGGTAGCAGCAGCGGCGGCATATTTTATTGCCGGGTTATTGAATCATGGGTAAGGGTTAGAATCGGAATTTCCAGAATTAATGAATTATCAGAATTTGTGGCGAAAAATGGCTAATCACCATCATTGTCAGTAGCCCCGGCTTTCAAGCCGGGGAACAAAAAAACCAAGAAATAGGCTTTAGCCAAACCTAGCTTATTATGGATTCTACGCACCGTAGTTTGGGCTAAAACCCTAAATATTAAGAACACCCTACCCCGGCTTGAAAGCCGGGGCTACTGACGTAGCGAGAATAGAACACCCTCAGTCCAAAATTCTTTGTCCTTTTTGGAGTTTTCTCCAATAACTATCGAAATTAGCCTTTTTAGGGGATAATAAAAACACTAAAATTTATATCTAACCCCCAAGGTAACAGGATAAGACATTCTTTCATTTTCTAGTGCAGTCCCTTCTATATTCATATCATTTATTGCGGCCTCCATATTGACACCCCAATTGGATGAAATAAAATAGGTAATGCCTGCATCTGCCCCACAAATAAGCCCATATGATTGGTTTACATATGAAAAATCAACTTCTTTACCAACATCAGTAATACTTGAATTAACCTTGATTGCTCCAAAAGATATACCACAATAAGCCTGAAAATTACGAAAATCAAGAACAATATTAAATAACCAAGATTCTTTTAATTCTAAAGCCTGT
>CAIWHI010000789.1 GCA_903912435.1 uncultured Bacteroidota bacterium
ACTACATCCTATAGCAGTCACATAACTAATTGTCGCTATTAATCCTCCTGCAATACCTGTTACCACTCCACTAGCTGAGTTCACTGTTGCAATAGTTGGTGAGCTGCATGTCCAGTAACCACCAGCGGTTGCATCGGTAAGTGTTGCAGTTTTTCCGACACAAACACTTGTTGCGCCCGAAATTGCCGAAGGTATGGAGCGAACATTGATGACTAGGGTTCTAAATCCTAGTGTGGGGACAACATAGGATATAATAGCAGAGCCAATTGAGACTGAAGTTATTAATCCAGAAGTTGAACCAATTGAGGCAATTGCTGAATTTGAACTCGTCCAGGTACCTCCTGTAGTTGCATCAGCTAAAATACCTGATAAGCCCATACATATATTTGCAGATCCTGTGATACTTGCAATAGTATTAACAAAAGCTAAAGATGTAATATAACAACCAGTTGATAATGTATAAGTTATAATAGTTGTTCCTGCTGAAACTCCAATTAATAATCCACTTAATGAATCTATAACTGCCACTGAAGAATTACTACTTGTCCAGTTGCCACCTACAGTACCACTTACTAAACCTGAAGTGCCACCTATGACTACATCCAATGAACCTGTAATAGAACCTGGTAGTGAATTAATTGTTTCAGTATGGATTGTAATGCATCCGCCAAATGAGCAATAAGTAATTGTTACAATACCAGATGTAAGGCCCGAAACGATACCTGTACCCGACCCAATCGTTGCTATTGCATTATCACTCCCAGACCAGGTACCTCCGGTAGCATTAGTCAATGTAACCTGTTGGCCAATACATAAGGCAAAGGGACCAGATGTAGCTGATGGTAAAGGATTTACTGTAAATACCGATATTGTTTTGCAACCCAGATCGGATGTAAATGTTATTAATACTGTTCCTGCCGAAACGCCAACAACTAATCCTGAACTGCTATTAATACTAGCTATTGTAGTGTTGCTTAAGGTCCAGCTACCTCCAATATCGTCTGAAAGGGTTGTTATAGAGCCTACACAAGTACTTAGAATGCCTGTTATTGCCGAAGGAAGTACATTAACACTAAAGGGTGAGGTGGCTATACAGCCTGTAGCTGTCGTAAAAGAAATAATAGTTGTGCCAACACCTATACCTATTACTGAACCATATGCTGACCCAATGGTGGCAATACTCAGATTGGCTGATGTCCAGGATCCTGAAATTAGATCACCTAAAGTCGTAGATGATCCAATACAAACATTAGCAGTACCAAAAATTGCAGATGGTAAGGCATTTACGTTTATTAGCCTGCTAGTGAGGCAACCGGTTGGCAATATATAAGATAAGGTAATAGTGCCTGCTGATAATCCACTTAATATTCCAGAAAAATAATCTATTGTTGCTATTCCGGAACTACCTGTGGTCCATGTGCCTCCTCCGGTATCTGAATAATTAGTTGTAGTTCCTACACAAAGTGACGATGCGCCAATAATTGACAATGGTAATGGCAAAATAGAAATAACCATATTTACTGTACAGCCGGAAATAGTTGTAAAAGTAATAGTGGTAGTACCTGATGAAACACCAGTTAATATTCCAGTAGTAGAACCTATAGTTGCATTGCCAATTGTGGAGCTTGTCCATATTCCACCTGAAGAGGTATTTGTCAATGTCATAGTTGCGGATTGACAAACAGAAGGACTCCCAAATATAGATTCAGGACCTGAAATAATATATTCAATAGTAGTGGCAATACAACCAGAACCAACTATATAGGATATAATTGTAGTTCCTGAAGAAATGCCGGTTAACAAACCTTCTATTGGATTAATTGTTGCAATACTGGTATTGCTGCTCATCCATATACCGCCGCCTTCATCATTCAAAGTGGCTGTCGCACCTATACAGATGCTACCAGCACCGGTAATAGAAGATATAGATGGAAGAACAGTAGTTGTTACCGTGGCTGCCGATCCACAACCTGTTGAATATGAAATAATACAAGTGCCAGATGACACCCCACTAATAATACCAGTGACTGAATCAATTTTTGCCACTGCACTATTACTGCTCTTCCAAAACCCTTGTGCCACTGAATCATATAGCAATGTATTCCCACCTGAACATAAAGTTGGTAATCCTGAAATTTGTGAAGAAGCCTGAGTTACATTTAATACTACAATGGCAGTACACGAACCATTTGTATAGGATATAATTGATGTACCTGGGGATAAGGCAGTTACAAGTCCGGTACCTATGCCTATATTAGCTACCGATGTATGACTGCTTATCCAGGTGCCACCAGCGGATGAATTTCTTAATGAGGTTGTGTCACTTACACATAAAGCTATTAAACCAGTAATAGGTGAGTTGGCAACTGTAATCATCTTAGTCAAGAATTTATTACAACCACAACCTGTGGTATAAGTAATCTGTGAAGTGCCATTGCTAAGGCCTGTGATAGTACCAGTCATTGAATCAACAGAAGCTACAGTGACGTTACCAGAGAACCATTTTCCGTAAGGAGTTGGGTTGGTATAGGTGGTGGTTGAACCAGCGCAAATTGAAGCGGACCCTGTTATTACTCCCGGCTCAGATAAAACATTTATCGTAAATGTTGTCCTGCAACCACTCGACAAAATCTTATAAGTAACAACTGCAATACCCTGGGTGATGCCTGATACAGTACCTGAATAAGATCCTATAGTTGCAATGTCAGTATTATTACTTGACCAGATTCCAGGTGCTACCAGATCGGTAAGGTTTATGGTTGTGGCAATACAAAGTCTGTTTAAGCCATTTGGGAGTTGACTGGCATTCACCTTTTCTGTTCTGGTAGTGGTGCATCCTGTTGGCAGGGCATAAGAAATTGTTGTTGTACCTGCGGATACACCTGTAATAATACCAGATATACCAATAATTGCAATGGATACATCAGCACTGGTCCATGTACCACCAGTATTTGTATTGGTTACTGTGATTTGTTGTGATTGGCAAATAGATGTTCCACCCGAAATGGCAGAAAGCGCAGAAACAGTAACAATTCTAATTGTTTTGCATCCATTACCAAGGGTGTAGGTTATAGTTGGTGTAAATCCGGCTGCCGCTCCGGTAACAATACCTGAAATAGCACCGACAGATGCCATAGTAGGTGAACTACTTGTCCAAACGCCTCCTGAAATGGCATTAGTTAGGGAAATAGATAATCCATTACACACAAAAGATGAACCAGTGATGGGTGATAATGGATTTACATTCACTATCCTGGTTGACATACAACCAGTTGATAAAGTATAAGATATAATTACAACACCAGCAGAGATACCGTAAACACTTCCATCCAAAGACCCAACACTTGCAATTGCTTCACCACTACTGGTCCACAAGCCACCTGAAACAACGTCAGTTAATGAAATTGACTGTGATACACAAACTGAATTGGGACCACTAATATTTGCTAAAGGATTTACATTTATGGTCATTGAAGAAATACAACCAGTAGACAATGTATATAAAATTACAGTATTTAAACCTCCGGCAATTCCTGTAACCATGCCTGCAGGGCTCACGCTTGCAATTGTTGGAGATTGGCTTGACCAGGCACCATCACTTAATGTATTGGTATATGTAGTAGACTGCCCCACACATATACCAGCAGAGCCAACAATAGGATGAAGTGGAGCAACTGAAATAACATATGTTGACATACAACCATTAGACAGGCTATAAGAAATAGTTGCGGTGCCGGATGAAATACCTGTAACTATACCCGACCCTGAACCTATAGTTGCTATTCCAATGTGATTGCTTGTCCAGGTCCCACCAATTAATGCATCTGATAATAATGTGGATTGCCCCTGACAAATGGACGTTACACTACCGGTTATCGGTGAAAGTGCATTTACTGTGATATTATAGGTTACTAAGCAACCTGAACCAAAAGTATATGATATAATTGCAGTCAAAGATCCGGCTATACCATTAACAATACCACTTGAAGAGCCAATGGTGGCTATAGTAGGAGCATTGCTGCTCCACACACCACCAGCTATAGCATTACTTAGGGTTATATTTTGCCCGGCACATAATGATGTAACTCCTGTGATAGCTACAGGTAATGCTATAACAGTCACAATTGATGATATAGTACATCCGGAAACCGGCACATAGGTTATGGTAGTAGTACCTGTAGTAAGTCCATTTACAATACCCGATAATGAACCTATAATTGCTACAGAGGTATTAGAAGAAAGCCAGGTGCCAGCCCCATCCGGATCAGTAAGAATAGAGGTTGTACCAATACATAATGTTGTAAAACCCAATAATGATGAGATACTTACAACAGCACTATCTTCATTTCCCCAGCAACCTGCACCAGATTGCACCCTGAAATAATAACAGCCTGAAGCATTGATAATTTGTGAAACTGATGGGTTAGCTGTCGAAATACCACCAGACGTAATGCCTTGATAATAGATTGATCCACCACTAGATGTAGCAGTAATAGTGACATTTGAACAGGCACTTCCACCTCCAGAAACTGTAACTATTGAAGGTAAAGGATTTACTGTAAATTGGTGGGTTGCAAAGCATCCTGTACTCAATAAATACGAAATAGTAACAGTGCCTGCCGCTACGCCGGTTACAATTCCTGAAATCGAAGCGATAGTTGCCACTGAAGTATTACTGCTTATCCATGTACCACCCCCAGAGCTATTTAATGTACTTGTGGTCCCGGTACAAACCGAAGCTATACCACTAATAGCAGATGGGTTTTCAATAACAGTAACCTGAGTTGTATAAACTGTTGAGGGACTACATCCTGATAAACTGCTTCCATTGGCAACTGTTAGTGAATAAATGCTTGTAACGATAGGTGTAGCAGTTGGGTTTTGTATTGTTGTTGCTGATAGGTTTGGTCCACTCCAATTATATACTCCCGCTCCACCTGATGGATTAGCATTTAAGGTTATGGTACCTCCCGAACATATAAAACCACTGTTTGCCGGTGAGGCCATTGGGCTTGAATTTACAATCACTGTAGTGGTGTAAATTGTAGCAGGGCTACAACCAGGCCCAATTCCACTACTTACAGTTAATGAATAGGTTGTAGTTACACTTGGGGTTACTGTTGGGTTTTGAAGGCTGGATGGGTATATACCGTAACCATTCCAAGTATAAATACTTGTACCTCCTGCCGGATTTGCATTAAGAGTCGCAGTACCAGACCTGCAAATAGCCCCACCATTAGTAGGTGATGCTACAGGTGTTGGATTAACAGTAACTACAGTTGTATAAATAGTAGCGGGATTACAACCTGAAGCTCCGGTGCTATTAGTAGTAGTTACTGAATAAGTGGAAGTAACTGACGGAGTAGCAATGGGGTTTTGACTAGTACTTGATGCCATGTTAGGTCCATTCCAGATATAAGTTAGTGCACCGGATGATGGGTTACCTGAAAGTGTTACTGAGCCCCCTTTGCATATCGGTCCATTATTGTAAGGTGCAAGCACAGGTATTGGCCATACATTGACTAATGTTGTATAAACATTAACCGGGCTATATCCGGAACCTGAGACGTTGGTAATGGTTAATGAATAGGTGCTTGTCTCAGTTGGAACAATAGTTGGGTTTAGTGATGTCGTAGAGGATAAACCTGGACCTGTCCATGTAAAGCTTGTGATACCGGCTGATAAATTTGCATATAAAGTCACATTACCACCAAGGCATACTGGTCCACTATTAGTAGGTTGCGCTTGTGGTTGTGGATCAACGATTACTATTGTTGTATATACAGTTCCCGAATTACACCCTGTATCTCCGATGCTGTTGGTAACTGTTAATGAATAGACAGTTGTAACTGTAGGGGTAGCAATTGGGTTTTGGGCACTTGCTGAAAATAGATTGGGTCCGCTCCAGTTGTAGGTATTTGCTCCTCCGTATGGGTTTGCGGTAAGAACGACAGAATTACCGGAGCAAATAGGTCCATTATTAGTAGGTGATGATGTCACGAACGGACTAACTGAAATAGATGCACTTACGCTTACTGAACCACAAGCATTAGAAACGGTATAAATGATAGTATCAAGACCGGCTGAAATGCCTGTAACCACACCGGTTAATGAACCAATTGTAGCATTTGTATTACTAATACTCCATCTGCCACCAGTGATGCTATCATTCAAAAAAATCAACGAACCGATGCATATATTTGAAACATTGGTAATTGCACTAGCATCAGGCATAACATTTGCCAATACTAAATTTGCTGTAGTGGTTAAAGCACCATTTGTGGTAAGTACCCTACCGTTAATTGTGGCACCTGTATAAATAAGGATTGCACCACTGCTGGCTATTGTACCATTGAATACCGAATTGTCGCCTAGAGTAACTGCACCATATACGTTCCAAAATACATTTTTAATTTGAGTTCCATTTACCAACTTAATAATGGAATATGAGCTGGTTAAAAATGCACCATTCACACGGATAACAAATACTGCATTTGTATTCCCTTCAGCATCCAGATAAAGTGTATCAGTCAATATAGCGGCTGAATTCAAATAATAAGTATGAGGGGTAAGCACAAGATTGTTTCCCAAAAGTGTAGGGTTCAATAACTCAATATCATAGGTAAGGGTGTCGAGATAATTATTTAAAGTAGTTAAATCTCCGGCACATGTTCCTGTTGAACCATCGGGAGTAGGATGAATGGTTCCTGTTACAAAAGATGTGCTATAACCTGTAGTCAACCCTGAATTTGTTCCAATGTCTCCTGTAACATGAGTTGCGCCACTATTTGAAACCGCCCCAACTGAAGAAAATAATGCATAACAAGCTGTAGTACCAAGTGAAGGAGCTATAGGGCCGGTTAGGGCTGGCCTTCCACAACCTATAGGAGTATATAAAACTGCACCATCTACATTAATAGCGCCATTGGTGGTCAGGGCCCGTCCTTCCAGGGTATCACCTGCGGCTATATTAATGGCAGCATTATGTACTATCATCGTCCCCCTCATTGTTGTTCCGGCAGCCATATCAACCAATCCTTCCACCTTCCAAAAGACATTGCAAGCCTGAGCCCCGTTTACAAGTATTATTGCCGAATATGTATTAGTAGAGAATGTTCCTTGAATTTGAAAAATAAATACAGCATTCGTGTTTCCCTGAGCATTTAATATAAGATGATCGCTCAATATAGCCGCACTTGATATATAATAAACACCAGCAATAAGTGTATCTCCATTTCCAATTGCAGGTGCGGGGAAAAAAGTTGGGGTTGTGGAATCCAGTTGATTATACGCAACTAGCAAATCTGATGAAGATGAAGCGGTTGCTGCATCTCCATCATGCATATTGCCATTTATCATTCCAAATCCAGAAATAGCACCGCTGTTCGTACCAACATTACCTGTTATATGAGAAACGCCTGAATTAGTCATAGCTCCAACAGATGAGAATAAAACGAAATCAGATACTGTTCCTAATATTGGAGTCTGTCCAAATACCATATTAGGTATTAAGGATAAAATAGCGACAAGTAACGAAATATAAGACTGTTTCAAGTGCGCATTTTACCTATGTGAATGAATTTCACAAGGAACAAAGGTAGATAACTTGACATGAGCATCTTTTGCAAAACTCCATGAATAAATTGCAACATTTACACCCAAATGAAGGGAATCTGGACTTATACCAAAACTAAAAGCAGGCCCGTTAGCCTGCTCTTTAAAATAGTAAATACGTTCAATATTACCGTTCTATCGCAAAATGCAATATAAGTTGCTCATTAGCAGTACTCATATTCATGAGGTTTATACCATTTGGTAGAGTAGTACTTAGTTTCACACTTTTATTTACCCTACCGGAAATAACACCTGCTTTAACCTTATAAACCACCTGACCAAGCATATCCAGAACTTCAATTTATATATTATAACAATACATTATATCCAGATTTCCTCCATTTGTAAACTCCCCTTCATTTGGATTGGGTAATAGTACTAAAGTTCCTCCTAACATTTGCCATTGGTCTAAGACTAAAGTATTCCACGGATCATTAGGATTCACAGGTCCTACAGTAATTACTTTAGTGCCTATATTGGTGCATCCACCTGCATTTGTTACTGTGTATGTAATCATAATAGATGATATTCAGATGATGTTTTCTAGTCTGGGTTACCATTGCCTGCGGCCTTGCGGCTAAAAGGACAACGCCACAGCAATGATCCAAAATAAACAGCCAAATCTGGTATTTTTAGGTATATAAATCCAGGAGCAGAAAAAGATTGTATAGATCTGACCAAATACATCATGCTGAACATAAATATACCTTTATCTTTCTTACCGCTAATTGTTACCAGGCAATTGTGAACCCGGCTAAACTTACCCAATATAATGCCAATTTAATAAAGCCTTTCAATAAAAACGAACTGTATTCAGCTATTGAAATTGTTTTATACAATTATAACGATAATATCCCTGCATCAAATAAAGAATTAAATCTTGATAAGGTGCAAAAAATGCATAAAAAATGCGCTTTTATAAAAGACGGTGAGAAATTTCATAAGGTATTATTCGACGATATTATATACCTATGCACTAAGCATGTGAATATAGAATTGCATACTGCCTAAAGGAAATTTCTCTTGGGTGGCAATTTGCAGGAATACATAGACATTTTGATTCCATCCAATTTTCCAGGGTGCGCCGTAGTTATATAATCAATATTACGAGAATTGAGAAAATTAGTTCAACTAATATTATTGTTGGTGGTCAAGAAATACCAATAGCACGGAATAATTGGGAAAGCTTGTTGAATATGCTGAATATACGAAAACAATGAATAGATTATGTAAATATGTGCAATTAGCTGGCAAACTATTGGAGTAAATGACCATTTTCAAAAATATATTCAAACCAATGCTACAATTAACTGGTAATTGTAACATTGGTTTGAATACTTAGTGGAACATTTATGACATTTTTACAGGCACTATTCATTTATATGAACAAACTGGATCGCCTTACTTTCAGTGTCATTTTGAGCAATTAGTATATAATTACCGGGTTTCAGGTCAGCCATTATTCGCTTTGCATTTTTAGACTTTAATTCTCCTTCCCATACTTTTTGTCCCAATTGATTGATAATACTTATTTTAAACTCCTTCTCAACCGACGAATGAATAATAAGTGAGAAATCAACCGCATTTGGATTGGGGTATAGCTCCACATCAAATGAGGATATACTCATTTTATTTGTCGATAATATAGAATCGCACTGGTCTTTAGTATAAACTATCAGGTTATTAGATCCATAAAATGTGCCACATGCATTTGTATATGAATAGCTAATTGTAACTATACCAGCACCAATACCTGTAACAATACCTGATGATGATATTGACGCTATTGTTATATCACCTGAACTCCATAGACCACCATTAATTGATGCCCTGCAAGTGTCTGGAGTGCCAATACATGCATAACTGGCACCGGAAACATTGATAACAGGTATTGTATCTGTTAATACTGTCGTAGTAGTTCTACAGCCTGTAGGCAAAGTATAAGTAATTAGAGATGTACCAAATGTTACCCCTGTGGCAGTCCCATCGGTAAGATTTATACTCACATTTGATGTAGCACTACTCGACCATGTACCGCCGAAAGTAGCATTTGCCAACGTTATTGTGGATCCTAAACAAACTGCTGAAGGGCCGGTAATAGATGCTGGCAATGGATTAACAGTAACTACATACGAACTATAACATCCTGTAGTCAAGGTATACTGCACGGTATCTCTACCTGCCAAAATACCGGTAAGATTACCAGTAGATGATATTGAAGCTATGGATAAACCCGTTATTGACCAGTTTCCACCTGATGTTGCATCTAAAAGTGAGATAGTGGATCCTTCACAAACCTTGTGAGGACCGGTAATGGTAGCAGGCGGTGGATTCACCGTCAATATTGATACTGTATAACATCCTGTACCCAATACATAACTAATATAGGAAACACCTGCACTAATACCAGTTGCAATACCGGTGATAGATCCTATAGTTGCTATACCAGATGATGCACTCATCCAGGTTCCACCAGTTGATGCACTTGATAAAGTGGTTGACTTGCCAATACAGACGTTAGTTGTACCTGTAATAGAGGCCGGAATTGAATTTACAGTATAGGTTATAGATCTGTAACATCCGGTTGGTAAAGTGTAAGTAATGGTTGCGGTACCATGTAGAATACCAGATATTATGCCTGTTGCGTCAATCAAAGCGATGGAAACA